>CALFHQ010000029.1 GCA_937876385.1 uncultured Pseudomonadota bacterium | reverse complement strand
ACAACCCGAACGCCCCCTCGAAAGTCCAGGTCGTCGGGGAGGGTCACTCCGTAGCCTGCGAGGGCATGGAGGTCCGGGCTGTAGATCTGGTCGAAGGGACCGGCGGTTCCAGACGGAGACGCCAGAAAGTGTTTCTCTCCTTCCTGGTACCAGTACACCGCCTCTCCCTTGTTGGACACGGTGGCCCGATGGATCTGCTCGGCGTGGGCGATTGGAACCTCGTCCACCACCAGCAGATTGACTCCCTTAACGTCAAAGATGGCGCCCCAGTGGGCACCGTCCGGGCTCGTGAAGGAAGAAAGCAGGCGCGCTTCCGGGGAAGAGAAGGTGGCTTCCGTGACGGGCTTGCCGAAGGCGACGTTGGACAGACAGCAGATGACAAGAGAGGCAAAAATGGTTCGGTTCAACACGGCGAATCCCCCGTTGGTTTTCATGGGGGGCATTGTACACGGCGGGGGTTGTCGGAGCAAGACCGACCAAATGCCGCAATGCGTTATGGCTCGCCGTGCTTCCCTTCATCGACTGTCTAGAATCCGTCGGAAGCGAAAGGGGGATTGAGCGGGCGAAATTTCTCTTTTTTCAAACCGGATTTTGATGCTATCTTCTGTACCCAACAAGAAATTCGGTTCCGACCTCAGGAGACCGGGTCCATTCTTTATCCAGGGGGTGAATGGTGAAGGATCGGTGTATTCTCTTTGCATTGATATTGACGTGCATTTCGACGCAGGCGTTCGCCAACGGCATGGAGTTCCCGAGTAACGGCACGGAAGCGCTGGGACGAGGTGGGGCCTTTACAGCCAAGGCAGACGACCTATCGGCGGTGGAGTTGAACCCCGCGGGGCTGGCGAAGCTCTCGGGATGGCATGTGTATCTGGGGAACCAGTTCTCGGTGTACAACGCCACCTTCTCCCCGCTGGTTTTCCTGGAAGAGGACGACCTTTTCACCAATGGAACCGTTCTCCCGGCGGGAGAGCGTTACTTGGGCGCCGGGATCAAGAACGACAGAGGGTGGCAGCTCGTCGGGCCGCTGGTTGGCGTCTCCACGGACTTCGGGTTGAAGGATTGGGCCTTCGCCTTGTCGGTGTATGGTCCCAGCGCCAACGCCCAGTCCAACTTCGATTCCGACGGTCGCCAGCGCTTCATGCTGGTGGGTACAGACGTTCTGTTGGCCTTGTATACCGCCAGTGTAGCGTACCGTCCCCTGGACAACCTCTCGTTCGGCATCTCTTTCCATTGGCTCAACTTGATTCAGGCCAAGCTGTCCATGGCGGTGAACGGATACTGGGATCAGATGAACGGCTGGCAGGGTACCGACTACAACGAAGTGGAGGGATACGAAGTTCGGGCAGACGTGAATGTCGCCGACGACTTCGCCTG
>CALFHQ010000028.1 GCA_937876385.1 uncultured Pseudomonadota bacterium | reverse complement strand
CCGAAACGATTGAACACCCAAGACAATCCCGCTTACTCCTTCACCTACTCAACCGCTACCGTGTTTGGACCACCGCGACCTCCCGTTCACATTGCAGACCCCTTGGCAGCAAAGGACTTCCTTGAATGGAGAGATGTGCTGACTTACGCCCCCGAAGGAAAAGGGCTCGCATTCGTCCCAACCGCTCTGGACGCTGCCTTGGACATCAACTCGGTGAACAACCGCGGGATGCTCCTCATGGAGTTTGCGCAAGCGGGGGACTTCGAGATGATCTTGCGCAAGTACATGCCTCCCGAATATGAGTACATGGGATTCCTGGCTACCCTGGGGCAAGACTACACCGAGGGAGCTTTGGACAAACTCAAAGCCCACTTCGAGAAGCAGCTACACGAAATGACCCCCGAATTCGGCCGCTACGTGGAACCCATGCCCACTCGAAGAGACCGAATCATCGGTCAGTACCGCCTCACGCAGTGGAGTTTCCGGTATCAGACCCCGTCGGGAGAAGACAAGGTGGGCTGCTTCCTCATGGTGCTCATGGAAAATGCCTGGAGGATGCTGGACATGGAGTGCGCTCCCCAGGAATGGGACGATCAGAAGTAGAAGCTGAATCCGGCGTGCCCGAAGAGGGAGCCCGTACCAATCCCGATACCTTTGTATTCCGGCTCGGCTACTGCACCCAACCCCGCCGGTGTCAACAAGGCACCCTCGGAGGGAACCATGGTGAAGGTTGCTCCAGTGGCCAGGTTCACCGCAAAGGAGTCGGAGAAGAAGAACTCCACTTCCAACGGCAACTCTACCCCCCACTGGGTCACGTTGTTGGAGTTCGGTTGCCCCTCTGAAGTCACCGTGCTGGCCCAGGCGATGTCGGCTCTGGCACCCACAGACAAGTTGGCGTACTTGGTGGAAAACAACACATACTTGAGACCGCCGGAAGCCAGCACCGTGGTGGCATTGTCGTTGTTGGCGTTCAGAACAAAACCGGTTCCCACAACAACCTGAAGGCTGAGCTTCGGAGTGGTCCAGTAGTTAAACGAGAAGCCCGCAACATCCAGCATCGTGCGCTGGAAACCAAAGCCGAACTTCCCGTTCATGTTCTTGCCCTGAGCAGACGACAACGGAACCACGAAGGCCACCAACAACACAGACAACATCAGCCAGAATCGTCTCATCATATCTTGCTCCTGCGATTGCGTGCCTGGGCTCCCAGGAGGGGCTCCAGAATCCACATCTCGGTTTCTTCGGGAAGGGCTCCCGGGCTGAGCTCAACCGAAGAGCCCTTTCTCACCACGGGCCACGGGACGCTTTCGAGTGTTGCATCCAACGGAAGAATGGGCAAGTGTGTATCGTCCGTCTTGTAGTGCATGGGAATCACCACACGAGGGCGCAGGCGCTGAGCCAGTTCGACTCCCCTTTGAGGCCCCATGGTGAAATGCCCTCCAACGGGAAGAAGAAGAACGTCGGGACGCCGAAATCCATCCCACACTGTCTCGTCATCGGGGTTCTCCCCGAGGTCCCCCGGGTGCACCACCGAGATCCCTTCCACCTCCACTCGAAAGACCCGAGTCGCTGCCTCCATGGTGCCCCCGGCATCACCGTGGCGCCCCTCAAAGGCTCGTACGTGCACGCCCCCAAAGTCGCCCCCCTGCCGCACCACTATTGGGTTGCCGAAGGTCCGGGACACGAAGTTGTGATCCCGGTGCTCGTGACTCACAAGGAGCACATCCCACTGTTCAGGAACCAACTCGTAATCCAGGCGGCCGTCAAAGGCGTGGGGTTCGTAAGGGTCAAACAACACCCGCTTTCCGACCACACCATCCAAGCCAAAACACGCATGTCCGAAGAATCGAAGTCTCAACGGTGCCTCCGGGGCGATGGATTTGAGAAATCCGGTATCGCCCGGCAGGTTCATGTTCAACAAGATATTGGAGTCCGAAACGGCAACCGACTGGTGGAGAAATGGGGACAATACATCTCGAAAGACAGAGTCGGAAGGGGCACAGGCAATCGCCCCGTCAAGGCCATCTCCAGAAAGGAGGAGAGGATGTCCCGGACGTCCTTCCCAAGTCGGGACCAGAACCTGAGCCGACGGTTCGGCAGCGGCGACGTCGGCCAACGCCTTTGGGGCCGAACCGTTTGCCAGGGGACAATCCACTGGAGTCACGAACACCCACTTTGCTTCTGGCACCTCCGCCAGTCCCAACTTTACCGACGAGAACATGCCGTCTTCGGGGTGCTCGTTGACGACCACCTGGGCATCGGGGACGAGCCCCGCAATGGACTCGGCGTTGCCCCTCGAAGAGCACACGACGACGGGTCCAAACGCCTCGTAAATTCGCTGCAAGTGCCTCACCAGCGGAATGCCCCCCACCGTCAGGGCAAACTGGTCTTGCCCCATCCGTCGGGAGCGACCGGCCGCAAGAATGATGGTAGCAAATGGC
>CALFHQ010000027.1 GCA_937876385.1 uncultured Pseudomonadota bacterium | reverse complement strand
GGACGGTTTCAGCCTCGTCAGCAGCAACGATGAGCGGTTCGTCCTCGGCTTTGACGGGTTCCCAAACAAACTCTCTCGCCTGGAGCAGGTCTTCATGTTTCTCGACAAGACCGACCAGAAGCTCAGCCAGGCAAGACTGGACAACGAAAAGGAACCGTGGCGAGTTGTGGTTTCCGGAACGACCCTCAAGGGGGAAGCCCAGGAAGTCCGCATGCGGCATCTCCAGATGCCGGTGGAGACCCAGGAATGGATGCTCCCATGACATTGAAACAAAACGAACGAGTGATATAGAGGGGGAAGAGGCAATGGCGAAGAAGAAAAGCGACATGTATGTGGGGATTGACCTCGGCACGGATTGGGTGCGAGCCGTCCTCGCAGAAGAGACCCCGTCGGGACTGGACATCGTCGGCGTGGGGAAGACCCGCTCCAGCGGCCTGCAAAAGGGTACCGTCATCAACATCGAGAGTACCGTGAAGGACATCGGTTCGGTACTTGAAGAAGTGGTCCTCATGGGGGGCCGAGAAGTGGATGAAGCCTATTGCAATATCTCTGGAAGCCATGTGCGTGGCTTCAACACCGACGGCGTCGTCACCGTGCGCAACGCTGAAGTGCGGCAAGAGGACGTGGATCGCGTCCTGCGACAGGCACAAACCGTCCGCATTCCTCCGGGCCGGGAGATCTTCCATGTCCTCCCCGTGCAGTTTGCAGTAGACGAGAACGACGGAGTGAAGGGCCCCATCGGCATGGCCGGTGTCCGTCTGGAAGCCCAGGTGCACGTCGTCACCGCTGCCAAATCCGGAATGGACAACATTCGAACCTGCGCATCTCGACAGGGGGTACGAATCTCGAATCTGGTCTTCTCGGCGCTGGCAGCATCGGAGACATGCCTCCACGAAGATGAGAAAGAGCTGGGAGTCATCCTGGCGGACATCGGTTCGGGAACCACCGACATCGCTGTCTGGTACAACGGAAGCGTCATCCAGACCGCTGTGATTCCCCTCGGGGGGGCCAGCATGACCAACGACATAGCAGCCGGACTGCGAACCCCCCGCAAAGAGGCCGAACGAATCAAAATAGACTCCGGCTGCGCCCTGGGCGCGCTGGTAGAGGAAGACGAGACCATCGAAGTTCCCTCCGTGGGCGGCCGAGAACCCACGGTGCGAAGTCGCTCCCTTCTGTCCGAAATCATCGAACCGAAGGCGGAAGAAATCTTCACCCAGATTGGGGAGGAGATCCGACGAGCCGGCCACGAGGAGTTCGTCTCTTCCGGCCTTGTCTTGACCGGTGGCGCCTCGCGCATGGAGGGAATGGTGGGACTGGGAGAGGAGATCCTGGGGAAACCGGTTCGAGTGGGCTCTCTTCTGGATATGGAACCAGCCCTGGGCGGGGTCACCAGTGCCGTACAGGACGACACATATGCGGTGGCCTTGGGGATGGTTCTCATGGCGCACAGAGGCATCATTCATCCTGATAACTCGAACGGCGGAGGGGGTGACGGACCCAGTGGCAGTAACTCCATCGGGAAGTTGGGTCGATGGTTTAAGAAGGCATTCATCTCTTGAGTGACTGGAAGTTGATAAGTTTGAAATTGCAGATTTGAACAAAGCGGAACTGGACAAAGCGGAACTAGACAAAGGCAAGGAGGAACAACAAATGGCAGGGATCAATTTTGACGAAAGGGACAAAAAGATGGGGGCACGCATTGTAGTTGTAGGCGCCGGTGGTGGCGGAGGCAACGCAGTGGACAACATGGTACTCAAGGGGCTGGATGGCGTGGAGTTCATCGCCGCCAACACCGACGTACAAGCCCTCGAACGAAGCAGAGCAGACGAGAAGATTCAACTCGGGAAACGACTCACCGACGGCCTTGGCGCCGGTGCGGATCCCCAACGTGGCAAAGAAGCGGCCACCGAAGACCAGGCTCGCCTGGATGAACTGTTTCAGGGATGCGACATGGTCTTTGTGACCGCAGGGATGGGCGGCGGAACCGGTAGCGGGGCAGCTCCGGTCATCGCTCGCTGCGCACGGGAAGCCGGTGCGTTGACTGTGGGTGTTGTCACGAAGCCGTTCTTCTTTGAAGGGCGCCCTCGCATGAGAAACGCAGAGCAAGGCATTGCGGAGTTGGCCAATCACGTCGACTCTCTCATCGTTATGCCGAATGATCGTTTGTTGGAACTCAGCAACGAGCCGATGTCCGTCGTGGACTCCTTCAAAATCGCAGACAATGTCTTGCACGATGCCGTGCGGGCCATCTCCGACTTGATTGTGGTTCCCGGACTGGTGAACGTGGACTTTGCCGATGCCAAGAGAATCATGCAAGGCAAGGGAAAGACCATCATGGGAATCGGCGAAGCCTCGGGAGAAGGCCGAGCCGAAGAGGCCGCCGAACGAGCGATGTCCTCGCAACTGTTGGAAGAAACAAGCATCGAGGGAGCCACGGGCATTCTCGTGAACATCAGCGGTGGACAGGATCTCAAGATTCAGGAGATTCACGCCGCCATGACTCGAATTCAGGAATGTGCCGACGAATCCGCCGAAGTCATCATGGGTTGCGTTGTGGACCCGGAAATGAACGACAAGATTCGCATCACCTTGATCGCAACCGGATTCGAAACCAGTCTCGACTACGCCGGGAAGATGAAGAATGCGGCCGAAGCAGGCATGGAAACGGCGCACCCTCGCGGCCACGAATCCAGGCAACCCGAGCGCAAACGGGGAATGCTGGCTGGGAATCGCACCGCCTCCACGGGAACGAATCCTCCCCCCATTCCGGCTCCTCGGGCCGAGAAGGTTGGTGCGTACAACCGTCCGAACCGATTCGAGACTCACAAGGTCATCGATGAGCCCGCCCTTGATCCTACCCGCCCCGAAGACTGGTTCTAAACAAGGTCATCTCAACCAGTGATCATCCCTGGCTGACCTGCCCCTGTTTGACTGACAATCATCTGAATTGGGGCGCATGCTTGCGGGCTCGCTTGGGTTTATTGGAGGGTGGGGTTGTAGGGTTTTAGGCGGGATTGCATGACCTTGATGGCTTCTGGGTTGTTGTCTACCAGGATGAAGTTTCGGTTGGCAAGGGCAGCGGCTTGGCCGGTGGTTCCGCTGCCGGCGAAGAAGTCCAGGACTGTGTCTCCGGGGTCGGAGTGGACATTGATGATTCTTTGGATGATTCCCAGTGGCTTCTGGGTGGGGTATCCGGTGCGCTCCTTGCCCGAGGTCGGTACGATGGTGTGCCACCACACGTCGGTGGGAGTTTTCCCCCGTTTTGCCTTCTCGGGGCCGACAAGTCGAGGGGCCATGTATGGGATCCGGTCTATATCCTCGTATCGATAGACGTAGTTCTTCGGATCCCGGGCATACCAGAGGATGGTGTCGTGCTTCGTGGACCATCGCTTCCGGGAGCGCCCGCCGTAGTCGTAGGCCCATACAATCTCGTTCATAAACGACGCACGGCCGAAGAGAGCGTCGAGCCACACCTTGACATAATGAACTTCACGGGAATCGAGATGGACGAACAGAGAACCGTCGTCGGCAAGGATTCGGTAAGCTTCTTGAAGACGCGGTCCCAGAAATCCGAGGTAGTCATCAATTCGGTCGCCATAAGAGAGGCTCGATACCACCTTGCTCGAGTACCGGATGCCGGCAAACCCGGCACGGTTGCCCTCGGGAGAGCGCTCCACGGCGATTCGGTCCAATTTCTGGCGGTTGCCGGTATTGAAGGGGGGGTCCACGTAAATGAGGCGAACGGATCGAGCCTCCAACGTTGGGAGAAATTCGAGGTTATCGGCGAGCACGATCCGACCCTGCATGGCATGGCCCCTTGTCCACAGGACGCTTGACAAAGAGGGGGGGGCGGAGTAGAACCGCCCCCAACTGCTCCTTGTTTCGTAGTTTCCGTCCGGGGAGGTTGGCAATCGCCCGTTGTGTCGATTGTTCCCCTCGGTAGCCCGGTTGCTTGAAAGCATCTTGACAGGAATGGGGTGTCCGGTCAAACTATGGCGGTAACTCAGGAGCCTGAAAACCTTTCGGAGGAGGAAACGATGAGAAAATTGGGTGTTTTTGTTGTATTGATGGTCGTGTCGTTCGCATTCGTGGGCTGCAAGGCCAGTGGCGAGAAGCTCTGGAACAAGGCCTGTGACCACTCCATCGAACTGATGAAGAAGGAAGCCGGCGACAAGGCCAAAGACCTGAAGGAAGAAGATCTGAAGAAGATCACCGAAGGTTGCATGGCCGAAATGAAGAAGCTCGACGCCAAAGTTGCCGACGAAGTCGCCAACTGCATCCTGGACGCCAAAGACATGAAGTCCATGATGAAGTGCCAGGAGCTGACGAAGAAGAAGGACGAGAAGAAGGAAGAGAAGAAAGAAGAGAAGAAAGAAGAGAAGAAAGAAGAGAAGTAGTTCTTCTCTCTCGGAAGTCTTCAAATAGAAGGAAAGGGGCGCCTCACGGTTGCCCCTTTTTTTCGTTTGTGGGGGTGGAGGTCATGCCAGTGGCAGCGGTGCCGAGGCAAATTCCTTCTCTCTCGGAAAAATGTCTGGACATGCCGACGGCATAAATATATAGTGCGTGCCTCGTGAGACCTGCGCTACAGGTCTTGAGCAGCCAGCGATCATCAAGTAGATGGAGGATATGATGGGCAGCGTAGCAAAATGGAGACGGAAGAAGATTCGAAAGCACAAGTACCGTAAGCAGCGCAAGTTGGCTCGACACAAGAACAAGAAGTAGTCTTCTTCTTTGAACCGCCGGGGCGCCACGCACCGTTGGGTTCATCCCTCCATTCCTCCCTCTCACCGCACTCATGCGCGTCAGATTCGGCGCATAGCCTTGCGAACTCAACCCTTTTGTGCAAGCATCATGGCCTGGAACGAGCATACGTTTTAGTCCGTGAATCACAGGAGAGAGCATGAGAACTATGCCGACGGCATTTTCTTGGAGTCGCAGGGGTCTGCCCTTTGTTGTGGCCACCGCCACCATCTTGGGAGCATCGTTGATTCTGGCCACCGGCGCTGCGTGGGCTCAGGAACGAGCCGCAACCGGCGGGCCGGATCTGACCACGAGGACCGCCGCTTGTAGAAATATGATTGCCCTTATCAAGAAGCACGACCCGGAACAGGCGGGCAAGCTGACCGCCGTGAAGGAAGAGGAGCTGCGACAAATCTGTGTGAAGCAGTTCGACGACTACGAACCATCAGTCGCAGGCTACCTGGCCACTTGCCTCATCGGTGCCAGGACAGTGGAAGAAGCTTCCGGGTGCGACAAGTGGGCCGAAGAACAGGTGAAGAAGAAGGCCGAGGTGGCCAAACCGCCGTTGGTTTCGGTTCGGCCTGACGTGGACGGTGTGGCGCTGCCGGCGGGAGAGATCAAGTGGGAGCGTGCCTGTCGACATGCCGTGAAGTTGCTGAAGACTCAGTTGGAAGGGACTGAGAAGGATTTCCCTGAGAGCGAAGCTGCGAAGCTGAGAGGGGCCTGTATGGACGATCTCAGGAGGCAACCCGCTGACGCGGCAGAGAGGATAGCGATTTGTGTTCTGCAATCCACCAATATGGATGAGTTCCTGGCCTGTGAGAAGCATCTCACTGCCCCCGCAGCCCAGAACAAAGGGAATGAGGAGCAGTGGCGCAGAGCCTGCCGGCATGCGACACAGCTAGTGTTGAAGCTGTCTGGAACGCCGGCGAACGAGGTATCGAAAGAGGGTCTGGCGGCCATTGAAAACGATTGCTTTGAGGGGTTTGTCAAGATGGGAGGGGATGAAGCCAACGAGATGGCTCGATGCTTCCTCCTGTGTGACTCTCAAGAGAGTTGCGGAGATTGCGAACCGCTAAGCGAGCAGGAGATTCAAGCCGGTGGAGAACGATTGTGGCGTGGAGCCTGTCGCCATACGACCCATGTGCTGCTTGAGGAAGCGGGCTCGGACGCCAGCGGGGTTTCCGATGACCAGATCAGGGACGTGAATCAAGACTGCTTCGAGAAGTTGAAGAGCGGCGACGATGAACTGGCTGACAAGCTCTCTCGCTGCATCATGAAGGCAAAGACAGAGGCAGAACTGACGGGCTGTATGAACTGAGGATCCTGGCCGGTCAGAGAATGGGCCACTGCTCTTCAAGAAGAGAATTGATGGAAGGCATGATGGTCTCCAACTTGTCCCGGGGTGGGACCGTAAACCAAACCAACGCCAGCGTCGGAAACATCTGATACTCCGCCTCAGGGTGGTTCTCCAGAGTGACCCCTTCCAAGGGACCGTAGAGCCCCGTCGCACCCCACCACAAGTAGGTTTCGCTGAAGTCCCCGGTGATCAGCTCTCGGTAGGGGAGGAGGAGGTAGACCTTGTGCCCTGGAGTGAGCCGGTGTTCGAATTCGTCAAAGCTCACCATCTGCTCCAAGGGCAGGGCGAAAGTCCCGTTGTCACCCTTCAAATGGAGGAAATTCAGGGTCCATTGGCCCTTGGGTTGGCGGGGAGTCACCACAGGGATGTCTGCTGGAACCGTCTGTCCACATTCGTAGGCAAACGAAGTGAAGTACTTGTCGTAGTGGGTCAAGATGACATCCCCCGACACGAGCTTCTCCCCCAGAAACTGACAAGCTGAGTGGAAGTCGGCCCCCAACTCGAGGCGGGTCTCCCGACGATGGTACCGCCACTGTTGAGCCAACATGTTTCCTCCCACGAGAGCCAGCAGGACCAGAAGCAGCAGCCTGCGAGGGGCTACCGAAGGGACACATCGAGACAGTGTCAGCATTCCAATTGCTGCCAGAAAGTACACTGGGAATGCTGCGCCCGGGATGTGTGCGAAGCTGAATCTCGCGTGCCCCAGCCAGATCATCATCAGGACCACAACGGGGGCGACGAAGGCCATCGTGACTGCGAACTGAGCCGTGCGAAGCCGCCCCTGGGACAGCGATACAACGCCGGCAAGGAGCAGGAAACCCATGATTCCTGCGTGGATCCCCGATCCGGCAGCAAAATGTCCAACCAATTCTGAGAAGAAGGTGAATCCTGGCGGAACCGTGCCGAGGCTGAAGTATTCATGCAACTCGAGGAAGGCGGGCTTTGCCGTCAGGATCTCGACAAACTGGAGCCCCACGAAGAGCAAGGGTGCTGCCATGGCAGGGATGACGAAGCGGCGGTATCGCCACATCGCATTGGGTCTGGTTATCCAGACGAAGCCCCATCGGGTACCTGCCCAGAGGATTCCAAAGGGGTGAGAGAGGACTGCCAGGGAATCGAAGATCGCCATGGACAGGAATTTTCGACGACTCGGGGGGCAGGCCAACTCCAGAGCCATGCTCCAAGAGGCAAAGGTGGCCACACCAATGTAGAAGCGGCTCTGTTGGGAGAGGGACACCAGGGGAACTGATATTGCCACCAGCAGCGCTGTCAGAGCGGATACCTGTCGAGTGAATTTGCGTCGCAGGATGAAGAACAGGACCGGGGCCATGAAGGTTCCGAGCAGGGCAGAATGGGCTCGGGCCACGAAGGGGGTGGCCGGTAGACCCAGAGTTGCGCAGAGTTTGTGGTAGAAGAAGCCGATAAGGTCGCCGGCGCTGTACATCCAGTTGTCGAAGAATCCACCTTGCCAGGCAAAGGGAAACGCTTGCACTTCTGCTATCCAGAAGGGCTTTGCGGTGAGGGTTCCAAACCGGAGAACGGCACCGGCCACGAAGAGCAAAAGGAGAATCAGGGAGTCACGGCGACTCCAGGGCTCCCCCCGGCTGACGGCGTGGTGCCAAACCGATTGGGCCATCTCCCCCTCGGGCTCTCGAGAACAAGTCGAGATGTGGGATGCATCGCTGTGCGTGCCTGCTGGGGGAATCGTCATGAACCGAGCCTCGTGTTGGGGGGATTATAGTCGGCACCTTGGGGGCAGTCAATCGCCTGAAGTCAGTCTGGTTTGGAGACTCGGACCCAAAGGGGCACTTTTTTCTTGCGTCCCCATTTGCCTTATGACAGGATCGGCCTGTTTGGTTCAATTTGACTGGTATGACTAGTTCTAATGGGAGGAATTGTCATGAAGAAGTTGGTATTTATGATGGCTGCAATCTTCGCTTTTGGAACCCTCGGCCTGGCTGGCTGTGGCAAGAAAGAAGAGAAGAAAGACGAGAAGAAAGTAGAGAAGAAGGACGAGAAGAAAGACGAGAAGAAGGGCGAGAAGAAGGACGAGAAGAAGGAAGAGAAGTAAGAACCTTCCTGTTCTTTCGAGATTCGTCCGGTCTTTGTCGATCGGAACAAGAAAGGGTCGCCTTCGGGTGGCCCTTTTTTTTTGTTGATTCTACTCGACAGGGCGGCAGTCCAACTCGTCGGCACCATCCCACCCACATTCCATGGTGTCTTGGCCACAGGATAGGCGCTTCCACCCGGTCCAGTCGAGCCGGTCCTGTTTGAAACGGCACAGGGAGACGAAGCCGAAGTGGTCCCACCTCTGGATCAGCAGCCAGGTGTGCGAGGCCCCCTGTTCAAGGGTAACAAGGCGTCCCGCTTGGTTCTCGTCGGGAGACACCCAATCAAAAGCGATCAAGTTCAGTCCACTCATGCGGCTGGACCGCCATATGGGGACCACGCCTCCTCCCACAAGACCGTAAACGTGCATCCTGGATGGCCCCTTGGGGCTCTCCAACAGGTGAACGAAAAGTACCGGCGGATAGTGATGCAGGAGGGGAGCGGCGACCACCCTCTTCACAGGGTGGAGGAGAGCCAGGGGTTGGCCACGGCGGCAGACAAAGAGGGACGTGTCGTGCTGCTGCAACGTGAGATCGAGGAACCACTGTGCTCCGTCTTGAGTGCACGCAGAGGGTAGGGGAGTGGGCTTCTTATCGGGGGCACAACCGTAGAGCATCACAAGGGCGCACAGCGCAACGGCTCCAAGAGCAGAGGGAGTCGGCAAATCCGATGCCGGATTCTTGTGGTGGTTGATGTTGGGAGATGAGATCGGTTGGGGGAACCGCAGCACAGCCTCTGCTTACAGCTTACCAGAAAGGGTGAAGGCGATGAGCAGTGCGTAAATCACGAGAGACTCGATGAGGGCCAGGGAGAGAATGAGCTGGACGAGCAGCTTCCCCGAGGCGTTGGGATTGCGGGCCACGCCCTCAAGAGCGGCTCGGGCAGCATTTCCCTGTCCGATGGCGCCGCCGGCGGCGGGAATGGCAAGCACAATGGCTGCGGCGATTGCGATGGAGCCTCTGGAGGAGTCGCCCCCTGCAGCTTCAGCAGTCTCTTCAGCAAATGCCAGTACGGGTGCGATAACGCCACCCGCGAAGAACAGTGCGAATCCCCAGTACAGTTTGTTCAACAATTTCAGCATCAGTACCTCCTTCATTCCTCTGCGTAAGGACTAACCGTGATCTATAGCCAAACTGATATAAACGATAGACAAAAGACTGAAAACCAGAGTCTGAACGACAGCAACGATGAGCCCCAGCACCATCACGGGGAGCGGGACAAATAGAACACCGAAGCCCAGAAATACGAGCAGCACACTGTGGTCGCCCATGATGTTCCCCATGAGACGAATCCCAAGGGAAGCGGGGCGAACGAAGTGACTGATGATTTCGATGACGAGCATCAACAGCATGATTGGGAGGGCGTACCACTTGATGACCGGCCCCAGAAATTCTTTGAAATAGCCGAAGCCGTGAGCCCGAACGCCATAGTAGTGGGTGGCCAGGAAAATGCAGAGACCCAGGGCGAAGGTTGTGTTCAAGGTGTCCGTCGGGGCAACCAGCCCGGGGATGAGTCCCAGGAGGTTTGAAAGCAGGATGAACAGAGCGACGGCTCCAATGAGGGGGAAGTAGCGTACGGCGGCTTCCCTTCCCATGATACCTTCCAT
>CALFHQ010000026.1 GCA_937876385.1 uncultured Pseudomonadota bacterium | reverse complement strand
CTCGTTGGCATCATCGGGTTTTTCGTCCCCCAGGTATTCGGCGTTGGATACGAATCCATCAGCGCAGCTCTCTTCTCGGAAACAGCCTGGCAGGTACTGGCCGTCCTCATTGTTGTGAAGATTGTCGCAACGTCCTTGACCCTGGGAAGCGGCGGTTCCGGGGGTGTTTTTGCTCCCGCCCTCTTCATGGGTGCCATGCTCGGTGGAGTCTTTGGACATTTCGTCGTGGAGTTCTGGCCAGGAGCCACCGCTCCCGCCGGCGCCTACGCACTGGTGGGCATGGCGGCAGTCTTCTCTGCCTCCGCCAGAGCCCCCATTACCGCCGTCATCATCCTCTTTGAAATGACCCGAAACTATGAGATCATTCTTCCCTTGATGTTTGCGGTTGCCGTGAGCACCATCTTCGCCTCTTTCCTTCACAAAGACAGCATATACTCCATCAAGCTACGCTCCCGAGGAATCGATCTCGATCGCCGCAAAGATCGCGGGGCCCTGACCGATATTACTGTCGCACAGGCGATGAAGCCCGTG
Source organism: uncultured Pseudomonadota bacterium (assembly GCA_937876385.1). Taxonomy (GTDB): domain Bacteria; phylum Myxococcota_A; class UBA9042; order CAIXZC01; family CAIXZC01; genus CALFHQ01. The sequence continues at coordinate 3,455 of CALFHQ010000026.1, read as the reverse complement.
GAAAAGCTCACCACGGTGAGTCCCGATCTTCCCCTCACGGATATGGCCAGATTGTTCAAGGACAGCTTCCACCACGGATTCGCCGTTGTGGATGACCACGGTGATCTCTTTGGTATCGTCACCCTCGATGACCTCCACAAAAGCCTGCGCACCCCCTCGGTGGAAGGGAAGAAGGTTCGGGACATCTGCGCTCGCCGTATCGTCACGGCCTACCCGGAGGAATCTATCCAGGACGTCCTGGCAACTTTCGGCGCTCTGGACGTAGGGAGAATTCCCGTTGTCGATTCCAAGCACCCGAAGAAGCTTGTTGGAATGCTGCGGTGGAGCGACACCGTACGTTCCTATTCTCAGGTCATGTTGAATCTCGAATACGAGGCCGGTACGACCCTCCTTCGTTGCGACATCACTGCCACCGACGCGGCGGCAGGAAAATCCCTGCGAGAATTGGCCCTGCCTGAGGACTCTGTTGTGAACCAGATACAACGTGGCAAACACCTCGTGGTGCCTCGAGGCGACACCATCGTCCAACCCGGCGACACCCTGGTCATTCTAGCGTCCACGGGAAGTGACGACGTCGTCTGCCAGGCGTTGTATCAGGGTGCCTGTGGCCGATCCGTCCTTCCATTGCAGGATTCCGACCAGTAGTCCCAGCCCCTGGTTGGGACACTCCATCTGCCTTTTCCAGCTTCCCCGAAATCGACTTTTCCTTGCCATTCCCCGCTTGACATCGACGCCGCGCTGGCTAGACTGACACGCCTGTCAGTGAATGACATGTCAGTCGACTGATTGAATGCATGGAAGCTCAGGAGGAAGTCATGAAGAAAGTACTGCTTGTTACCCTAACCGCCTTCGCACTTCTGGTAGCGCCAAGAAACGTCTGGGCAGAAGACAAGCTCACCGCCGAGCAGATTCTGGACAAGATGGATGAGCGCATCAACGGCAACGATGACTCCGAAATGGATGTTCGCATCACCGCCTACAAGAAGAACGGTGACAGCAAGAGCTACACCTTCAACATCAAGCAGAAGGGGAAGCAGAAGCGTCTCATCCGGTTCAACAGCGGGGAGATCAAAGGGATGTCGATTCTCACCGAGAACCAGAATCGAGTCTACGTGTACCTCCCGGGTTACAAGAAGGTCCGTCGGGTTGCTTCTCACAACATGAATCAGGCCCTGGTGGGTTCGCAATTGACCAACGCCGACATGGCCACCTCCTCATACACCGAGGTCTTCACGGCCACCATTGAGAAGGAAGACGATGCTTTCTGGTTGCTCCGTCTGATACCAAAGGACATGGACGAGGCTACCTACGGCTCTCTCCTCATGAAGGTCGGAAAGGAGAAGTTCAGTCTCTTGGGCATCGATTACTTCGATAAGAAGGGGACCCTGGTGAAGCAGTTTGTCCCCGACAAGTTGAAGAAGTTCGATGGGGTCGACGAGGAATGGCACACCTTCTTGAAGTATGTCGATGTCCAGTCTGGCGATTGGACGACCCTGGAAGTGTTGAGCTTGAAGCTCAACCAGGGGCTCAAGAAGTCTCTCTTTACCACCCGCCAGCTCCAGTGGGGCCGCTAGGAGGCTCTTGCATGGAACCCACCCAGCGACGAAAGGAGCTTCTTGACGCTGCCAAACAGGTGTTCGCCGAAAAGGGGTATCACGCTGCCGGCGTTGCAGATATCGTGGAGCGCGCCGAGGTAGCCCGAGGAACCTTCTATCTCTACTTCAAGAGCAAACGAGAAGTGTTCACTGCTCTCCTGGATTACACCTTCCAGACCCTCATGGAGCGCCTGCATATGGTCTCCATGGACCAGCCGGAGACCATCATTCGTGGCCTCCTCGACAACATGTCTGCCATCGAACGATACTTCGAAGAGGACAGTGAACAGGCCAACATCATCATTCGTGAGGCCATGCTGTTAGACGACGACTCGGCCAAGCGTGTAGACGAAATGCGCCAGGCTGTCGTGGAGTTCCTCGAACAGCTCCTGACCCACTGGCAGAAGCAGGGCATCTTGCGACCTCTCGATCCCGTCCTCACGGCCCACGCAGTCGTTGGGGCGGTTCGAGGGATCTTCGAGCAGAGGATGATTCATCGACGACTCGAAGCCGGTGAAGGGGAGGTCATGGAGCACCTCCTGAGCCTTTTCGTCTTTGGGATAATCGATCCAGAACATTTTGAACTCGCTGCCGGTCACATGCGTGACATTGGCTTGGAGGACTGACATGAGCCGTGACTTTGCGGGTCTGGGACTGGCTTTGCTGCTGACCCTGTTTTCATCCGTTGCCGTCGCCCAGGATTGGACCGACATGATTCGCTTTGGCGGATACATCGAGAGCGACACCCGAGTAATCCTCGACGACTACCGTGGCGCCACTCCCGGGGGGCTGGGGGATCTCGAGATGAATCGCAACGAGTTGAACCTTCGCCTGGGTATTCAGCCCTCCGACGCTGTGAAGGCCGTCATCGACATGCGCCTTCGATACTTCGGGTTCAATAACGCCAACGAACTCCCCGACCTCATCTATCGAGACAAGGTCGATCCCTATGGAGTGTACCTCGACGAGGCGTACCTGATGGTTCGGGGCTTTGCCTGGGAGAACATGGACCTTCGGATTGGACGAATGATCCAGAACTGGGGCGCCGTGGACCAGTTCAACCCCACCGACAACTTGAACTCCCGGGACCTCTCGGACCCGTTGGACTTCACAAAGAAAGTGCCCAACCAGATGGTTGAACTGAACATGTATCCGGCAGACTGGATAAACCTCACCTTCGTGTGGGTGCCCCTCTTCAAACCGGCGCAGCTACCTCCATCGGCCAACCTGGCTTTTGCCGTTGAATACGACCAGAACGGATGCTTCGCCAATGCCCCCATTCCCCCCGTGACTCGAGATGGAATGGAAGAACTCATCAGCTATTTCGGCTCTTTGGACAAGTGCAAGATGAACTTCGCCGACCCCAACGTGCAGTTGCTCCAACCGGAGCGCTCCCTGGCAAACTCCCAAGCCGCGGCCAGAGCCAAATTGCTCCTGGGTCCAGTCGATGTCTCTTTGAGCTACTACTACGGCCGCTTCGGCTTCCCGGTGGCCTACACCGCTGTGGCCCACGCCACCCCACAGGTGGGCGATCCCACCGGCCAGGACATCGCCTATGTAGCCGAGGTCATGTACCCAAAAATGCATGTGGCCGGCATCGATTTCAGCTACTCCGCCGACTGGCTCTTCGGGGTCGGGTTCATGGGGGAATTCGCCCTCATCTTCCCCGAGGAAGTGGATTTTGGGTTGAGAGCGTATCGCGGGACGACGGTGGAATTCGACATGTCCAATGTCAACGTGTCGGCAAACCCGTTCTGGAAAGGAACCTTCGGCTTTGACTACACTTTCCCCGGAAGCATCTACCTCAACTTCATGTACGTTCACGGCTTCTTCGACGAATTCAACGACCTGTACGGCCTC
>CALFHQ010000025.1 GCA_937876385.1 uncultured Pseudomonadota bacterium | reverse complement strand
GTGAAAGTAAAAATGGCCCGGCATCCCGAACATCTCAAAGACCGAATAGGATTGTCCCGAACCGATGGAAGCGCGGATTGCTTCTGGGGTGTCCTCCAAGACAATCGCGTGGTTGGAGAACCACCGGAAGGAGCGCTTCCACGAGTCCATTCGGTCGCCGTCAGAGAGGAAGGCAGGGCCTCCCGTGATGAGAATCTCGGTGAAATACGGGTACTCTTCCACGAAGGGCTCGCACAAGGAACCGGGGCCGGCGCCGTCCGGGCAGATGGAGGGAATTTCGACGTTCTGGTGAATGTCTGTGGCCACGGCACAGGCGATGTTGGTCCGGGCGATGGCGTAGTCGTATTTTCGCTGGTCTTCGGACACCGGCTGCAGGAAGAGAAGAAGGGCCAGGTCTGGGTTGGGGCTACCCGGGGTGGGGTCCATGAAGAAGTTGACGGTGAACAGGTCATCCAACGACTTCAGCGCTTCCATCAAGTTCGAGTGCAGGTTGTAGATCTCCATTCCGTCCAGGGGAATCTCGACGATGCGTTGCTCGCTGATTGTTGATTCCTCGGTGTGGACACCCCAGGCGAATCCGCCCAATTCGTGGGTTGTGGCTACCACGGCCTGAACCTCTTCCAACGGAACCTCGTCCTGATACCCAGTGGAGAAGACCTCTGGAGGAACGGGTCCGGCCATGGCAATGGGCATGAACTTGAAACCCTCGGTTCCGTAGTAGAACAGGACCGTGTCCACGGCGCTTCCTTCGGGGCAATGCATTCGGTTGGAGAAGGGGCGTTCCTGGTCATCCAGGAGCAACTCGTCCCCGTCGGCTTCCGAGTAATGAATCCCCTCTTCGTACGGGAACTCCCTCAGGTGGCCGGGGTGGTCGCTCATCATCAGGAAGCTCATCCCGCTGGTGCACGCTGCGTCTCGTAGCATCTGATTGCAGGCCGGGTCCGGGCCTCCAAAATCTTCGAATCCATCGGGGGCGCAGCCGTCGTGGGAGAAAGCCGAGTGCAGGTGAACCACTCCACGAAGTTCCTGGAATCCTCTCTCCTCAAAGCCCATGGGGTAAGGAGTCTGCAAGACGTCTTGAGGAACGTCGGGAGCGTTCAGATCCAGGGGGTCTGTGGAGTCCTTGCTGTCACTGGCGAGATCCGTCGAGGAAGAGTCGAGGGAGCTCTGGTCAGCGGCGGTATCCGTCTTGGAATCGGAGTTGCCTGAACAGGCCGAAACGAAAAGCAACAGCGTCGCTGCCAGAAATAATGTTCTCATGATGGGCCTCCTCTCACTATTTGGCGTCCAG
>CALFHQ010000024.1 GCA_937876385.1 uncultured Pseudomonadota bacterium | reverse complement strand
AACCTCTGACCTGCGGATTAGAAGTCCGCTGCTCTATCCAACTGAGCTACAGGCGTTCAAAGGTTTGTTCCAGACCGGCGTGGGTCGAACAAACGTGACGCCATATATAGCCAGAGCGTCCAGGGATGTCAAGCGCTTTTTTGGGTCCAAATCAATCCTCGAAACGGGCTCTAATCCTCTGTTCGGCCCGTTCGAGTTCGGTTGATGCGATTTCCCACTGCTCCATCTGGCTGTCGAGTTCTTTCTTTGCCCGGGCAAGCTCGACACCCTTTGCCCCGATTTCGCTTCCCATGGCCGCGTACAGTCCGGGGTCTGCCATCTCTCTCTCGAGGCGCTCCACGATGGTCTCCTCTGCCAGAATGGCCTTTTCGATAGATTCCACCCGCTTCTTGAGGGAGCTCAGTTCCTTGTGCAGCGCCTGCCGCAGCTCTGCTTCTCGGCGTTTCTTGTCTCGCCGGGTGTCCTTTAGCGAAGTCCCCTCTTCCGAGCCTCCAACTTCCGGGTCTCGGGTGCTCTCCGCTTCGTCCTTCTCTTGCTCTTTCTTCCATCGGTAGTAGGAGTAGTCGCCGATGTAGTCGCGAAGTACCCCCCATTCCATTTCCACCACCCGATCCGCTACTGCGTCGATAAAGCGACGGTCGTGGGAAGCAAAAAGGAGGGTCCCCTGGTAGCGCTGGAGGGCCCCTTCCAGGACCTCTCTGGATTCGATATCGAGGTGGTTGGTGGGTTCGTCCATGAGCAGCAGGTTGGCCGGACGCATGAGCAGCTTGGCCATGGCCAGTCGGCTCATTTCGCCGACGGAGAGCACAGCGACCCTCTTCTCCACGGAATCCCCCGAGAAGAGAAAGGCCCCCAGGAGGGAGCGAATTTCGGATATCGTCTCGTCCCGAGTAACAAGCATGATCTCTTCTAAGACGGAGCGTTCCGGGTCCAACGCTTCCAGTTGGTGTTGGGCGAAATAGCCCACGGTGACGTTGCTTCCAAAGGCCCGCTCTCCCCCTTCGAACTCAAGCTCTTTGGCAGCGATCTTAAGGAGGGTGGATTTCCCCATGCCGTTGACGCCGATGAGGGCCACCTTCTCCCCTCGGTTGACGGTCAAATCGAGGTTTTCGAAGACAGTCAAGTCTCCGTAGCGTTTCGTCAGGCGGTCAAACACCAGAACCTTCCCGCCGGATCGTTCGGGCTGGGGAAAGTCGAAACCGATGCCACCAGTTGAGGTGGGGGGCTCGATACGCTCGATTCTGTCCAACATCTTGATCCGGCTTTGGACCTGGCGGGCTCGGTCCTTTCTCACTCGGTTGCGGGCGATGAAGTCTTCCAGTTCTCGGATTTTCGCCTGCTGGGTGCGGTAGGACTTCTCGTTGAGTTCGATGGCTTCCTTCTTCCGCACCCGATAGAAGTCGTAGTTTCCGTTGTAAGTAGTCATTTTCCCGCGGTCCAACTCCACGGTTCGAGACACTGTGCGATTGAGGAATTCCCGGTCGTGAGAGACGACGATGAAGGAGCCGGAGAACCGTCTCAAGTAGTTTTCAAACCAGATCATGGAGGGAAGGTCGAGGTGGTTGGTGGGTTCATCCATGAGGAGGAGTTCGGGATGCCCCAGGAGGAGGCGAGCCAGTCTCGCCCGCATGTGCCAGCCTCCGCTGAAAGTGGACAGGGGGCGCTGAACATCCGTAGGGGAGAATCCCAGACCGCCGAGGATTTCGTGGGCTTCGGCGAGCACCGACTCCCCTCCCAATTCGTCGTAGCGAAGGTGAAGATAGGCGCGTTTGCGTTCCAGTTCCTCGTTCTGGTCGTGCTCCGGGCGGGCTTCACTGTCAGTGAGCTCGAGATGGACTTCCAGAAAGTCCGGGCGCCCCCCCAGCACTTCGTTCAAGACGGACCCTTCCTTAAAGACATCGATCTCTTGAGGAAGGTAGCCGATTGCCAGCCCCTTCTTGTGTTGGATCGTGCCCGAGTCAGCGCTCTCTTTTCCGGTGATCAGACGAAAGAGGGTTGTTTTCCCCGATCCATTGGCTCCGACGAGCCCGATTCGGTCCTGGTCGTTAACTCGAAATCCGGCGTCCTGGAGCAGGACGTGGGAGCCGTAGGCTTTGGATACAGCGATAAAGTCTAGCACACTCTCCCCCAGCAAAGATCAATGCGGAGGAGACTACACGAAACCCTTGGATTTTGGAAGATTCTATTGATGGTGCGGAAGGTACTGGAGCGACAGCGGCCTACTTGAAGACCTCTTCCCGACCGCTGTTCTTCAGCGCATCGAGGAAGCTCTTCTTGAGGCTCAACAGGCGGTCGAACTTCACCTTCTGGCGTGCATCGGTATACAACGCCGTGGGCTTCTTGATTTCTCCGTCAATGAGCATTTCGGAGAAGTCATAGAACTTCGACTTGACCTTGTCGGCCCCGAGGGCGTTCCCAGAGACAGCCATACCAACAACCAGCGCAGATGCAATCAGAAGAAAGCGTTTCATAACAACCTCCATTACGGGTCTTATAGTAGAGGGAATCGCCCGTCGATGCAAGCCAAAAGTCAGCGGGCATCAAGGAGTGCTTCTCGGTCCTCAACCACAAACGATGCGCTCCATGCTGGCAAGGGAGGTTCTTCTCCGGCTTGAACGGTCTTCCACCATTGCTCGTCGGTGAGTCGTTGAGAATGGGTGAACTCGTACCAACTGAGCATGGCCCCCACCGCCAGGGCGTGGATGCGGCCATAGGGAACCAGCGCGTACAAAGCCAACGGGCGTCCAACAGCGTTGTGGAGAATCTGCTGTCGCTGAACATTTGTGTACAAGTCCACGACCAGGGTCACCCCACGCTCTGACCTCCCCTGATCCCCCCCGGTCATCCCGGAATCGATTCGAAAGAAGGTCCCCAGCATGAAGCTCTCGAGGGTACCACCAAAGGTGCGGATGAACTCTCGGTCTTCCTCGGTCAGCGACTTTCCGGCCAGCTCTTCCAAGGAGATTCGATGCAGCCGTCTGGCTACCCGGGCCAGCTCAAAGATGGGGCGGCGCCATTCCCCACTTTCCCGGGCCCACTCGCCCAGCGACTCCGGGTCCTCTTCCTCCACATCAAACAGCGCGGCGGTGCGAGTACAAAGGGTGGCCAGGGTCTCGTAGAAGTCCACGGCCGGTTCCACGTAGGCGGGGGGCTCTGGCAGTTCCGGCACCTCATACAACAAGGTGACCACTTCCGCACTGTCACACTCCACTCCCATGTTCTGGAACGAGTAGAGCACCAGATGGTGTTTCAACTGCGCGAACCCGGCCAGCGCGGTCATGAGCACGCGAGCGGGATAGAAGGCGGCCGTGGCAAAGGGCGGGAGATGAGCGTCGTCGGGGAAACTCCCGTTGGCCAGCGCTCCCAACATCTGGAGCCACAAGGAAGACAGGTCCCCGTTCTTCTCCCGACGGGTCCTCTTGAAGGTTTCAGACCACCCGTCCACCTCTTTGGAGTACGGGGCTCTTTGCTCCTCCGACAGGGGAGAGAGCGCCTGGTTCAAGGCCAGTGGATTTCCAAAGGCCGCCATCATGTCCAGAGCGGAGGGGAACGCCCGGTACGGAACCGTCGGGTGGGTGGTGCGTGCAAAGACCTCGGTGTCCAGCATCACCCGACCGGGAAAGAAGTACGGGAACAGGGTGTCGTCCCCCGTGGCCTCGTGCGCGCTGCGAACTGCCGTCTTGCCAAAGAGCTTTCGCAGCGCCATTTCAACCCCTTTGCTGGAGCGAACCTCTTTGGAACGAGTGCTGATTTTCGAGAGGTGGAACAACGAAGGAAACGCCTCGGGACCGGCGAGTGCGGCGATTCGCCCTCGAATAGTAAGGTAGCGCTGCCAGTTGGCAAAATCCTCTTGAATCTGAGACACGAAGGAGAGGGTCGAAGAGGAAACCGGGAGGGGATAGAGGCCCAGGAGGGCCAGTCCACGGAAATATTCCGCATACCCAGGAGAGGAGTAGTGGCCACGTGGCTGAGTAAGCGAGGTGTCCACGAGGATTCTCCTCGAGTGTCCCGGAACGCTGATCTTCGTCAGTTCTCCTTTGGCCAAGCGCAAGGTGAGCGCCTTCACCGGCTTGCGCAATTCTCGGGGGAGAGCCGAGATCTCCTGCTGCAGGGTGTCTTGAGCCAGCTTGTGTCCCCTCGTCACGAAGTCCTCTTGTGGCGGCTCCTCCCCCCACTCGGGTTCGAACTCCTGCTGCTCCCGGGTGACGGCGACTGCCGTGGCAAAGTAGACGTGGGCAGCACCTAGAAGGGTAGCGACGTAGAGTCGCTGGGCTTTGTCCGGGATGGCCTGGGTGGCATCGAGGGCCCCTTTGGCGAAGTCATCCAACTGGGCCATCAAGGCAACTTCTGAGTCTTGCAGGAGGCGGGAGAAGACATCGCTGAAAGCCTGGAGAACTGCGTCTGGTGTGACGAGAATCCCGCGTCCCAAGTAGCGCACCTTCTCGTACACGTGAAACAGCTCCTTTTCTCGAGTCATCAGCGCGGCAAATCCCCCGTGCTGCAGGCTGTCGGGAAGGCTTGGGGAGAGCAGTTCGGGGTAGTCGGCGAGGTTCCACACAGTCTGCAGCGGGCAGGTGGTGGGGGCGACCAGAATGCGATGCCCCTCCCCTACCCTGACGGTGTACACGATGTGCTCTCCCAGTGGCGACCAGTCGATGCTCGTAGAACTCGTGACTCCCAGCGGCGTGAAGGTGGAGTCGGCGCCGTTCCATGCGGCCCCCAGGACGGTCCCGTCTGTACCCGTCGGCAGCGTCACCAGCATCTGGTTGGTGGAGATCGTGGGATTTCCCGGCCTTTTGGCAGGAAGGTCGAGGAGGGTCTGGTCGTATTTTACGAAGAGGGGAACCAGCCGAGGGGATATCCACTCGTTTGCCCCAACGTCCTCCGGGACTTCTTCGACGAGATCTCCAGCGTCGTGGAGTGTGTCCCCCTTGAGCCCTTCCTGATAGATTCGAAGGGCATCGGACATCTGAAACACGGCCCCTTTCTTGAAGACCACCTTCTCTCCGCATCGCATGGCGACACGGGTGGCGTCTCCGCTCCATGCGGGAGCGCCGCATCCTTCCTCGATAACCCCAAAGTGTTTCCCGTCGCTGGTGACGAACCGAACCTCCACACGACTCCCCTCTCGGTACTCGAAGAGGATCTTCTGGTAGCGGCTGGTGGTCCGACAGTAGGGTCCACCGCAGGATTCGGGGACAAGCCCCTTCATTTGGAAGTAGCGGGGGCTCACGGCGGGAAACAGGGAATCTCCCGGGAGTGACGGCAATTGGGTCTCCGTGACCTCTCCCGAGAGAGTGATGAGGGTCAGTTCGTGCCGTTTCCCGTGCACCTTCGAAACCACGAGGGTTGCTCCATCCGCCAACCAGTCAGGATGGGTAGCCCCTTCCTTAAAGTGGGTGACCTGGGTGGGTTCTCTGGTGTCGATTCGCACGATGAATACCTGGGGGACTCCAGAGACCTCCGCCACGTAAGCCAGGGACTCTCCGTCCGGGGAATAGCGGGGCCAGGTTCCGGACGCCACGACCCCTTCCGGGCCCACACATCCCCCCATCGGCAGGAGAGAAGAGGCCGATTTAGCGATTGGGGAGAGGACTATCAGAGCGAAGCAGCAGGCGGACAGCGCCACGAGATTCTTCATGCAAAGGACTCCTTGTTGAGCCGGGGTTGAAACCGTACCGCCATGATAGGACAAGCGAGGCACCAATCAAAAGGGAATCTCGGAAGAAATTCAGGTGGGATCTGGGGTTTAGAAACCCTCTTCGTACATGAGAACGTCTCGGTCCATGATGTAGGCGTTCATGGCGAGCTCGGTCTTCTCGTCGAGGTTTAGAAAACGCAACCCCATCCCTGCGTCATCGCCACCTTCGGAGTACCGGTCTTTGACCCACTGAACCTCCGCCTGCGCTTCCACCGTGTAGGGCAGCGCCGGGAAGGTGAACCGCAGGGTGACAACCTCGCCGACTTTCTTGAGGTCGTTGGTGGAGACGAAGACACCGCCGCTGCTGATATCCTTAATGAGGCCCGTGTACAAGACATTGTCGCCGGAGAGATCGACATGCATATCGTAGTCAACGGCAATTCGTCGAACTACTCGTCGTTCGTCGTCCTCCAGAACTGGAGTGGTTGGTTTCTTGATTCCGTCATCGGTCATACTGCTCACCTCCTGGTCAGCCCGGGCCCTTCGGTGTACCCGAACGTTCGAAACATTATATCCTTCCGTCTCACCCTGGCAAGGAATTCGGCGACTGAGGGGCCCAAATGGCTATCTGTCGCTACCCCGTTCTCAAAGGACGTCTGGAACCGAACTGGATCCAGTTACGGACGCTTCCATTTTGGCTATAGCCCCTAACTTCCGTAGTTCCTCGCGTCGATTTTTGGAGGGTACCTGATTGAGGGAGGAGGCGGCCCGTCGGGTTGCGTGCATGCTGATATCTGTATCTGTACGGGTGAGAACTTCGGGAACTCTTAGCGGACGCTTATCGTCTAACACCATAATACTACATGGTTATCTGGTCTTCGATGTGAGATCGTCCTGCCTGGACTTTTCCAAAGAAGTCTACGCTGCGTTTGGTTCCGAGGGGTGAAACTCCCCTTTGTGCCGTCGGGACACGATGCGAAGGAAAACTATCTGCAAATAAACAAAGATCTCCCTTTTGTTTGCCGCTCAATCATGTATAATGATTGCATACAAAACAGCACACAGAAAACAAACAGGAGATGTCAATGAGTTTAGCAAATCAGAACCCGTCCGTGAAGTACCATTTTGACGAAAACTTCAAGGCTACGGCGCTTGGCGGGATGGCGTTGTGGGAGCAGGCAGCTCGCAAGTTGTGCCTCTATAGGGCGGTGCACGAACACCTGTCCGACCCGAGAGCACAGACGCTTACCGTGCAATTGGCGGCTGGGTTGTCCCTCGGAGGACACGGACAAGCGGCCGCAGACTTAATCCACCAGGATACGCAAGTCGCCAAAGTGCTGGGGATTGAGCGATGCGTGGGCCCCAAACGGGTTCATCCGACACTGGTGAAGATGGCCGGCCGTAGGCTTCGCAAGCGTGAAGAGGCCTACGAGATAGTCGGCGGTACCAAAAGTAGTGGCTCGGTCAGATGCAAGCGGATCAAGAGGGAATCCGAGCCCGCCACCCCCGAGGCGCTTGCCTCGATCCGCTCGGTAAACTTCGCGGTGTTGCGCCGGGCATTTGCCATGATTCCGAAGGAGGAACTCAAGCTCGGGGACTTCTACTGCGGTTTCCTCGACGGGTCTTTGCTGGAAACCAAGGCAATTTCGGGAGAACTCCCTTCAAAGGACCGAAATGGAAACCAGTCCGTCCTCTTGATGGGGTTTTGGCTGGGTCCGCTCCTGCTCGCCTTCGATTTGTATCCCGGCAACACCGAAGAAGGCTCGGTAGCCCTCGACCTCATCCAACGAGGATTGCGGGTCATCGACGACCTGGGAATCCCTCGCAAACAGTTCCTGCTCCTGGCCGATAGCGCCTACGGCCAGGGTCACATCATTCCCGCACTCAAAGACTCCGAGGTGAAGTACATCGTCGGCATGAATCGTCATCGAAGGTACTTGACCAAAAAGGTCCGGGAATTCCATCCCGGATACTGGGACAACACCTCCACACCGGCTCGAAACCATCGCTTTGAAGAGTTCTGTGTCTTCACCTATCGGGCTCAAGAGTGGGATTCCAACGTCGACATCCTCGCGGCCCGCTACATCCCCGACGACGAAATCGTTGCCCAGACCTCCTTCCTTACCTCCAATCTCACCCCAAAACATCTTGGCATGCTCCCCGCTTCTTGCCAGGGCGACAGCCTCTTCTCCTCGGTGTGGCTCACCTACACCCGGAAGCAGCAATGTGAGAACTTTCAGAAAGACTTCCTCTCCGACCTCGGCATGCACCACCCCTCCTCCAGCCGAACCTGCGTCGACCAGATTCTCTACGAGATCGCACAAGTCGCCCTCACCATCGGTGTCTTTGTCTCCCGGGCCTTGCTTCAAAAACCCTTCCGTAAGGCGCGACTCTGGCGCATTGCACGGACCTTCTACACCATTCCAGCCTGTCTCGTTTCCCACGCACGTACGCTCTATCTGAGGCTCTCCACTGCACCCGCTCACTCTATCCAGACCGCCTGGACACAAGCCATGGTCAAACTCGCATCTCTCAGATAGGTGACCCGGGCACCCAACACCCCGGGAAAAGGAGGAAGTACAACGACTCTCGAAAATCCAGGATCCACCAACACTCGCCGAAACCACGGAGGCCTTCGCACGACCTCATCCCTACGACAACCATACCCCAATCCTTAAAAGTCCTCCGTCCTCAACCACCTGCTCGAACTCCGGTGCAAGCGAGGGATTAGGGTAACTTCGTATCCATCCAATATTCCTTGACATTTGCGGTAGCACGTTTAGCATCCGGGTGAAGCGGTGGGTGATATGTAGGTTTTCCTGCGTATTATTCCCACTTAGGGTTATCAGGGCGAAAGCCCGTTTTTCCAGGGGGAAGAAATGGCTGAGAAAAAGAAAGATTTTCGTGACAAGATGGTCTTCACGACCTACGACGCTGCCCGGATTTGCAACGCCAACATCGCATCCATTAAGAACTGGATTGCCAAGGGGTTGCTTCGCGCCTTCCGGACTCCGGGTGGCCACTTCCGAATCAAGCGCCGCGACCTTGAGTTGTTCATCCAGAAGTACAACATGCCCTACCCGTTCGAGGAAATGCCGAAGAAGCGAATTTACGTCATTCACACCGACCCAAAGGTAGGGGAACTGGTCAAGGATCTCATTGGAACGCACGAGTTCAAGGGATTCGACGATTTCATGGAAGGTGCCCTGGTAGTGGGCGTCGACCGACCGGACGTGGTTCTCTTCGAGTACCCGGGGCCAAAGACCGTTGGTCGTGATTTCCTCAAGATGCTGCAAAGCAGTCCCGACACTCGCAACATCCAGATCATCCTCGTTGCCGACAAGCTGCCGGAAGCTGAGAGCATGGAACTTCGCAAGGAATTCCACCTGGAAGACATCGTTGAGAAGTCTGACGGCAAGGCCGGCATCCTGGAAGCCGTCAGCCATTTGTTGCCGTTGAGCAGCCGCCTCTAAACACACCTAGCTACAATTCACGCCAAAACTTGTCGGAGATGCTGTCGGCGGATCCAGTTCAGTTTGCTTCGTCGGAGGAGACTGCTGATTCCAGGGGTTCTTCCAGGAATCCTTTCTCAAGCAGGAAGCGTTCGATGCGCAGATTGATGAGGAGCGGCTGCTCCAGATAGGAGACATGGGAGCCGCCTCGAACCACCAGCAGGTCGGAATCGGGAAGCCGTTCGTTCATGAGCTTCGACACCCAAACGGGGGTGAAGCTGTCTCGACCGCCTGCGATGATCAACACCGGCTTCTTGATTTCTGGAAGGTAGTGCTCGGCGGTGTGGTGAGAAGCGTAGTTCAGCATCCGTGCAAAGACCTCCACATCGACCCTCGCCACGTGTTCGAAATAGGGGCGAAAGTCCTCCTGTCGAACGAGGTCTCTTTTTGTCTCGAAGAGCCAGGCGATGAGGTAGGTTGCAACACTGGAAGCCCCTTTCTTCCACAGCGGGGTCAACAGCTTTGGATACCGGGTGAAGAGGTAGTAGATGAGGGGGAAGATCCGCTTCAGAGTTGCCGTGTCGTGGAAGGTATCGATCGGATATTGGTAGCTTCCGTTGACAACAATGATCCCTTTGATTCGCTGTGGCACCTGATGGGCCACTTCAAAGCCGACCTGAACGCCCATGGAGTAGGCCGTCAGGAGAAACTGTTCGGCCCCGGCAGCATCGGCCACGGCCAGTGCATCGGCAGCGAGGTGTTCCATGGTGAGGTTGCGCAGGTCGTTTGGATTCTCGGTTCGGCCATGACCACGGTGCTGCATGAGCAGGATGCGATAGTGACGGCTGAAGTATCGAACGAAGTGCGACCACAAGAAGCCGCCGCAGGCGAGGCCGTCCACGATGAGAATGACATCGGTTCCGGCGCCGTACTCCCAGTAGTGAATGCGTGTGCCGTCGGGGGCTGTTGCGTAGTGACTTTCCCCTCCGGGAGGGGCATAGAGGGGTTGCTGGTCGGTTGGAACTATCATCGAAGGGGACCTCATTTCACGATCCAACGTAGGGGGACCTCGGCCATGGGAGACCGAAGCTGCAACTCAAACCAATCCAGATCCTTGTGGATCAATTCCTGCGGCAATCCGACATCCTCTTCCGTCCGGGTGGGGTATCGGGGGAAGCAGATCTCATAGCCTTCGAAGAAGGTGTCATAGAAAGGATAGAAGTGGGTAAAGAGGGGGTCTTGTTCCTTCACCGCTCGAATCCCCTGGGAGCGAACCCGGTTGCCGTCAGAGGTGACGAGGTAGACTCTCCATGCGGAGTTTCTAAGAGCCAGATTGTTCCAGTCTCTTTCCCCGGTCATCACGGCGACAAAGAAGCAGGAATCCCGTTCTCGTTCGACCCGGTGGCGAGTTTGAATCTCGTCCATTTCGGCCTGTGTGGGGTTGTACATCGACTGAAATTCCGCCTCCCATGCAGCGAGAAACTGCGGGGAACGGTAGGTAGCGTGGACCACCACGGAGGTGTCCAGATTCTGGTAGACCCGGCTGCTGCGAGTCCAATTGCGTTGGACATCTTCGTAGCTCGAGCCTGCCGGAACGTCGGTTCGCCCTACGGAGACTGCCCCCGGACCACACCCAATCAGGAGGAGCCAGACAAACAATAGAAGCACGGGACGTATCATGCGCAAAGCACTTTCCCCCCATGGGCGGCGACGAGCCGGCCCGCAATTGACCCAAAGAAAGTACCAGATCCGCCGGCCCCGCTCAACCCCGAGTTTGCTTGAGCGAGTGGGAAAGGGTAAACTGCCGGGGTCCTTTCACTTGCAGGGGTTTCCAGATGAAGTGTCGACATTTGCGCCTGCTCCTACCGCTAGCGCTTGTAATATTGTGCGCGTCCTGCGACAGCGTGGGCCGCATCGCCTTGCGCGGAGGCCCGGACCTTGCCGGCGGCATCGCTTTGGACGGCAACGACCCGGTGGATGTTATTCCGTTGGATCTGGCCGACGACGTCCCTGGAGACGTCGATGTCAGGGACAGTTCCGAGGTCGACATTGACTACGACCTGCGGGACGCCGACCTCTACGATTCCGACTCAGACGTGGCGGTGGACGTTCTCCCATGGGATGCAACGGATCTTCTAGACACCTTCGACATTGACGACATCGACGAAGACGGCCCTTTCCCTGACATTCAGTGGGATCTGGACATCGAGGACTCAAACAACTGTCAGTGCACTGAAGACAGCCAGTGCGCCACAATGGAGTTGGCTCCCTGCGGGCACATTGAGTGCGTTTTCGACGACCCATGGTGTGGAAAGTGCGAGGTCATTCCAGACCTTGTCTGTGAATCTTCCAACTCTTGCGTGGTCAGCCAATGTCTGCCGGGTCAAGGATGCGTAAGCCTCCCCATGGAGCCGGGTTCACCTTGTGACGACGGCAACCTGTGCACACAAGACGACCATTGTGTGGGTGGGGAGTGCATCTCCGACGCCGTTGTCTGCCCCTCTCCGGGGCCATGCTCTTTGGGAGTGTGCGATCCAGAGACGGGGAAGTGCGCCTCCATTCACTACCCATTCCCCTGCGATGACGGGGATGCCTGCACGGAAGGGGACATTTGCCACGCCGGTTCCTGCCAGGCGGGAGCCTTGGTGAATTGCGACGACGGAGATCTTTGCACCATCGACTCCTGCAATCCCCTCACGGGATGCGAAACCCTCGCTGCCCCCGGGTGCTGCCACATGGACACCGACTGCCAGAACGGCGATCTCTGCACCACTGGCTACTGCGTGGGGAACCAATGTCAATACCAGGCCGTGGTGTGTAACGACGGCGATTTCTGCACCCAGGATTCGTGCTTTCCGGCTTCCGGCTGTCAATTCGACTTCATTGAGGGATGTTGCCACACGGTGGCTGATTGCGATGACTCCAGCGTCTGCACGGTGGAGAGCTGCAATGAATTCCAGTGCCAGTACAAACAGATTGCCTGCGCCGATTCAAATCCATGCACGGCAGATAGCTGCGACCCCTCGGATGGATGCAACTTCGAGCCCATCGGTGGCTGTTGCCTCACGCTGGCGGATTGCAACGACTACAACGTGTGTACAGTGGATTCCTGCCAGGGAAACGAGTGCAGCCACGCCCTCGTCTCGTGTGACGACGGCGACGCGTGCACGGTGGATTCCTGCAATCCGGTGACTGGATGTCAAAGCACTCCGACAACGAACCCGGACTGCTGCAACCACGATGTGGAATGCAACGACCTGGATCCGTGCACCGACGATGTGTGCCTGGCCAACCTCTGTGTCCACAGCTTCGTTGTCGGTCCAGGCTGCTGCGAGCCGACCTGCGTGGGCAAGGAATGCGGTCCCGACGGCTGTGGCAATGAGTGTGGGGAATGCATCGACGGCTACTGCGGCGAGGACTTTCAGTGCCACACAATCTGCATCCCGGATTGCAATGGCAAGGAATGTGGGCCCGACGGTTGTGGAACTTACTGTGGTCTGTGCACTGGGAACCAGGTGTGCAACCCGTTGGGTACTTGCGTGAACTGCCTCCCATCGTGTGGAGGGAAAGAGTGTG
>CALFHQ010000023.1 GCA_937876385.1 uncultured Pseudomonadota bacterium | reverse complement strand
GGATTGGAGGATCAATTTCATGTTGTCAATGAAGCCATCGAATTGGAGGAGTTGGTGCAGTTCTCCCTGGTGGCAGCACTCATCGCCTGCGATCTCTTGGGGGAATGACTCGGCAGCTTGGGAACTGTGCGATAGTTGACTGAATTGCCGGGCAATGATAGCATTTTCACCAGAGTCGGCGGGGGGTGTCCCCCCTTCAATGTGCCAGGAAACTCTCAGAAAGGAACGCCGTATGGCTGATGACAAAAGCAAGAGTGGGTACCATGTAGGCGAATCCCAGGTGAGCAAGCTTGCGGATGACGATGCGAGAGGCAACAGCGGCGTTCGAGAGAATCCTCGGGGGCGGTCTGGTGGAACGGGCCTGGGAGAGCTTCTTCTCCGGGAGAGTGTCGTCTCTCTGGCGCAATTGGATGAGGCTCGAAATGAGATCGAGCGTCACGGTGGGAAGTTGGGGAACACCTTAGCCAAGCTGGGCTATGTTTCTGAAGAGCAACTGGTGAGTCTCCTGGCGAAGCAGTACGGCGTGCCCGCAGTCAACCTGGACGAAGTCTCCATCCCGGAAGAAATCGTGAACATGGTGCCCAAAGAGGTTGCCCGTCGTCACGGAATCATCCCCATCGACCAGCAGGGCTCGTCCCTCATCGTGGCTGTGAGCGATCCGTCCAATATCTATGCCATGGACGACATCAAGTTCCTCACGGGATACAATGTCGAGATGGTGGTGGCACCCGAGTCGTCCATCGAAACGGCCCTTCAGGGATACTATCAAGACGACGCCGTGGAAGCCTTCGAAGAACTCCTCGACGGGATGGATCAAGAAGACTTGAGCATCCTCCAGGACGAGGAAGGGATCGACATCGAGGAGCTCGAGCGGGAGTCCAAAGAGGAGGCTGTGGTTCGTTTGGTGAACCTCACCCTGGTGGACGCCATTCGACGCGGGGCTTCCGATATTCATGTGGAACCCTACGAAAAGGAGTTTCGAATTCGCTTCCGAATTGACGGTGTGCTCTCGGAGATCATGAAGCCGCCGCTGCGATTGAAGAATGCCATTGTTTCCCGCTTGAAGATTCTCGCCGAGCTTGACATCGCCGAGCGTCGATTGCCCCAGGACGGTCGTATCAAGCTCGTCCTCGGGAAGAAGAAAGAGGTGGACTTCCGAGTCTCCGTCCTTCCCACCCTCTTTGGCGAGAAAGTCGTCCTTCGAGTACTGGACAAGAGCAACCTCCAGTTGGACATGACCATGCTGGGGTTTGAGGAGAAGCAGCTCGCCGAGTTCAAGGACGCCATCAACAAGCCCTGGGGCATGGTGCTCGTTACGGGCCCCACGGGTTCTGGTAAGACCACGACGCTTTACAGCGCGCTGATGGAGTTGAACAAGATATCAGAGAATATCTCCACCGCCGAGGACCCTGTCGAATTCAACATGGCCGGGATTAACCAGGTGCACATCAACGATGCCATCGGGTTGAACTTCGCTGCGGCCTTGCGCTCATTTCTGAGACAAGACCCAGATATCATCATGGTTGGAGAGATTCGAGACTTTGAAACCGCTGAAATCGCGGTGAAAGCCGCCTTGACCGGTCACCTTGTGCTGTCCACCCTTCACACCAACGACGCTCCATCCACCATCAACCGACTGTTGAACATGGGAATCGAGCCGTTCCTGGTCAGCTCGTCGGTGAACATCGTGGCCGCACAGCGATTGGCGAGAAAGGTCTGCAAGGAATGCAAGCAACCCCTCGAGCTGGAGGCAGAACCCCTCATCAAGCTTGGCATGACCGAGGAGATGATCGCTGCGTCCACCTTCACGAAGGGGGCCGGCTGCAAGGTCTGCAACAACACCGGTTACAAAGGTCGAGTCGCTATCTACGAGATCATGACAATGACCGATCGCCTCAAAGAGGCGGTGCTTCAGGGATACTCCGCGATGGAGCTGAAGCGGGAAGCGGTGGAAGGGGGAATGAGAAGTCTTAGAGCTTGCGCGTTGAGCAAGCTCATGGAAGGACAAGTTACCGTCGAAGAGGTGGTCAGAACCACTCGTGAAGACTAGAGGGGAGGGCCTCCATGGAGCGACAGAAGGCACCAACTGTGGACATTCACAAGTTGCTGCAAACGGTGATTGAGAAAGGGGCCAGCGATCTCCACATCACCGCCGCTGCGCCACCGGCCATCCGAGTGGATGGAAAGCTCTACAAACTCAAGATGCGCCCTTTGACCCCTACCGATACTCAGGAAATCGCATACTCCCTGCTCACCGAGAAACAGCGCAAAGCCTTTGAAACCAACAACGAAGTGGACATGTCCTTCAAGTGGAAGGACAAAGGAAGATTTCGAGCCAACTTCTTTCGCCAGAAAGGTGCCGTAGCGGGAGTTCTTCGAATGATCCCCACGGCCATCTTAACCATGGAGAAGCTGGGACTTCCCACCATTTTGACCTCGGTCGTGGACCGCCCCAACGGGCTCTTCCTGGTCACCGGACCCACCGGCTCGGGAAAATCTACGACTCTGGCAGCGGTGGTCCATGAGATCAATCGGCGCCACCGAGGGCACATCCTCACCATTGAGGACCCCATCGAGTTTCTCCACGATCACCACAATTGTATCGTCAACCAGCGGGAGGTCGGTTCCGACACCAACAGCTTCTCCGATGCGTTGCGATATGCGTTGAGGCAAGACCCCGACTTCGTCCTCATCGGGGAAGTGCGAGACCGAGACACCATGGAAACAGCGCTGCGCATCGCCGAAACCGGGCACCTCACCCTGGCGACCCTGCACACCAACACGGCCATTCAGACGATCCACCGGATCTTGGACTTCTTCCCGGCAGACCAGCAGGATTCCGTGCGGACCCAGCTATCCTTCACCTTGCAGGCCATTTTGTCCCAGAAGCTGCTGCGGAAGCCGGACGGTCGAGGTCGAGCGCTTGTGTACGAGCTGCTCATGCCCAACCACGCAATTCGACACCTCATTCGGGACGACAAGACCCACCAGATCTATTCTCAGATGCAAGTGGGGCAAAAGGAATCCGGAATGCTTACCATGAATCAGTGTCTCATTCAGCTCCTCGAGAAGGGGATGATCAGTAGAGACGCTGCCTGGAAGGCCAGTCCGGACCAACAGGAATTCACCAAGATGCTCCGTGGAGTCATGGACCCGAAGGAAAAGGGGGCCTAAGCCATGCCGATTTTTGAATGGGAAGGAATCAACCAGAACGGAGAACTTCGAACCGGCGAGGTGGAGGGGCCCAACGTCGCCGCAGTAGAGCGCCAGTTGGCTGCGGACAAGATCCAGGTTATCCGGGTGTTCAAGAAGAAAAAGGGGTTGCGAATTCCCGGTTTTGACAAGGTGCCACTGAAAAACCTGGTGGTGTTCACCCGACAGATGGCCACCATGATCGATGCCGGCCTGCCCCTCGTGCAGAGCCTGGAGATTCTCTCTTCGCAGGAACCCGATCCCAACTTCCGAGCTGCCCTCGTTCGGGTGAAAGCCAGCGTCTCTCATGGAAACACCTTCGCCGATTCTCTCAAGGAGCACCCAAAGATCTTCGACGAGTTGTATGTCAACCTCGTAGCGGCCGGCGAGATGGGCGGTATTCTCGACACAATCCTCAGTCGATTGGCGGACTACACCGAAAAGGCCGCCAAATTGAGGGCGAAGATCAAGGGGGCCATGAAGTACCCGGTCACCGTCCTCGTTGTGTCCTTGCTGATTACTGCGGGCCTTCTGTGGAAGGTCGTCCCCACCTTCGCCAACATGTTCAAGAGCATGGGAGACAGACCCCTCCCCGCCCTGACCCAGTTCATGGTGGGCGTATCCAACAACTTCATCGCCTACCTTCCCTACATCGTGGCAGGGGTCGTGGCGGTCTTTGTTGGCTATGGAATGATTCGAAGAAACGAGCGTGGCCACTACCTGACTGACAAGCTGTATACTAAGATGCCCGTCTTCGGGAACCTCATCATCAAGTCCGCCATCGCCAAGTTCACCCGTACCATGGGAACCCTCATCGGTTCTGGCGTGCCCATCCTCGACGCCATGGACATTGTGGCCAAGACCTCGGGAAACAAGGTCATCGAAGAGGGGGTCACATACGCTCGAAACCGTGTGGCCGAAGGAAAGAGCATTGCGGCCCCTCTCATGGAGGTGCGAATCTTTCCCAAGATGGTGATTCAGATGATCGCCGTTGGAGAATCCACAGGCGCCCTGGACGTGATGCTCACCAAGATCGCAGACTTCTACGACGACGAAGTGGACGAGGCCGTGGATGGCGTGACAGCCATGATGGAACCCCTCATCATGGTGGTCCTCGGTGGACTCATCGGCTCTGTGATGATCGCCATGTACATGCCCATCTTCTCCATGGCAGACGGTGTTGGATAACTCCTCTATGGCGACAGCGCGAAAGACTCTCTACAAGAAGATTACACTTCTGACTCTGCTTCGCCTCATCATGGCCATGGTTCTCCTGGTCACGGTGCTAATCTTCGACTTGCGTCGGGGATATACGTTTTTCGGCGGGCCCGCCAGAGAGCTTGTCTACTCCTCCATCATGGGGCTCCTCCTCTTGTGCACCGTCTCGGCAGCGCTGCTTGAACGAGTTCGCAGCGAAAGGGCCATGCACCGCCTTGTGTACTCGCTCCTCATCGGGGACGCCTTGTTTGCCACCGTGCTGGTGCTCCTCACCGGGGGGGCGGACAGCGTTTTCACGTTCTTGTATTCTCTCGCCGTCATCAATGCGGCTTTGCTGCTCTATCGACGAGGGGCCATCTTCTCGGCTCTGGTGAACTCCGCATGCCTTGTCCTCATCGGATTGGGACAGACCGGGCACCTGGGGGACGGACTGGCGGAAGGACTCAGCACCGGGAACCTGCTGGGAGATTCTCCAGGGGTCGTACCCGAATTTTCAGCGCTGGCCACCAACCTGGTTATCAATGTCCTGGCATTCTTTGGAATTGCGCTCCTCTCGTCCTTTCTGGCAGAGCAGATTCGACAGGCCGATCAGTTGGCTCGCCGGCACAAAGAAGGGTTTGAAGAGCTTGCCAACCTCCATGAACACATTGTCTCCAGTCTTGAGAATGGACTCATCACGATTACGCGCAGTGGGGAGATCGGCTACATCAACCGAACCACAAGCGAGCTGCTTCAAGTTCCGGCAGAAGACCTCCTCTCAAAGTCCCTGGGGCAACTCTTTCCGCAACTTCCAGAGTTCATCGACGAGGCGGACCTCTATCAGACAAGCCACCTGGAGACGCAACACGACCTTCCCGATGGAAGCAAGGCGTTCTTTCGGTGGTCCATCTCCCCCTTGCGAAACAAGGACAACGACCAGATCGGACACATTCTCCTCTTCTTTGACATCACCCGAGTCAAAGAGATGGAAGCCCGCATGGCTCGAACCGAACGTCTCGCAGCCATGGGTCGACTTGCTGCCAACATCGCCCACGAGATTCGAAACCCGCTGGCCTCTTTGAGCGGTTCCATTCAACTCCTGGCGGAGACGACTGAGGTGGAAGGCCCCTCAAGGCGCCTCATGGACATCGTCGTTCGGGAAACCGAGCACCTCAACTCCTGGATTACCGAGTTTCTGGATTTCACGCGCCCTCGAGCCCTGACCCTGGAGTCAGTGGACCTGTTTGAATTGGTCGACGAGGTCATCCAGATGTTGACTCACGACGAGCGGATGGAGGGGGTTCACTTCGAGGTCGATGGTCCAAAGCCGTGCCAGGCGATGTTGGACCGGAATCGTGTTCGCCAGGTCATTTGGAACCTGGTGGTGAATGCCGGCCAGGCGGTGGGGTCTGGCGGAAACGTCCAGATCTCGGTGGAACGCTACGAACGCAGCGTGGAACTCACCGTGGAGGACGATGGCCCTGGCATCCCGCCAGAAGCAATCAACCGAATCTTTGAACCGTTCTTTACGACCAAGGCCGGTGGAACGGGATTGGGGCTCGCCACTGTGTACCGCAACGTAGAAGATCACGGAGGCAGCATCCATGTAGAGTCGCTGCCCGAGCGGGACCACGGGACGGTCTTCAAGATGCTGTTGCCCTCAAACCTTGAGGAAACAGAGCCGACGGAATTTCAAGCGTGAGCTGGAGGACGATATGGCCCATATCCTGGTAGTTGATGATGAACGCAGCATGCGAGAATTTCTGGAGATTCTGCTCGCCCGGAAAGGACACGACGTGGAATTGGCTGAAAACGGCAACCGAGCCATTGAGCTCCTTGCCGACAACCAGTACGACCTCGTCATTACCGATTTGAAGATGCCGGGGGGGCCCGGAGGGATGGAAGTCCTGAGTGAGGCCAAGCGGGTATCGCCCGATACGCAGGTCATCGTCATTACGGCGTTTTCTACCACAGAGACGGCTATCCAGGCGATGAAGAGTGGAGCCTACGATTACATCGGCAAGCCCTTCAACGTAAAGGAAGCCGCGGTTCTCATCGACAAGGCCCTCGAAAAGCGGGAACTGGTCCTCTCGAACCAACGCCTGAAGCGCCAGGTCAGCAAGCAGTTCGCCTTTGAGAACATTATCGGAACCAGCGAACGGATGAAGGAAGTCTTCACCACCATCGAACGCATCGCCGACACGAAGACCAATCTTCTTATCAGTGGCGAGAGTGGGACGGGGAAGGAGTTGGTCGCCAAGGCCATTCACTTCAACAGCTCTCGAAGCTCCAAGCCGCTTGTCGTCATCAACTGCGGGGCCATTCCAGACAACCTCATGGAGAGCGAGCTGTTTGGCCACGTAAAAGGCTCTTTCACCGGTGCCATAGCCGACAAGAAGGGGCTCTTCGAGGCAGCAGAGGGGGGAACCCTCTTCTTAGATGAGATTGGTGAGTTGAGTTTGCAGATGCAGGTCAAACTTCTGCGAGCCCTCCAGGAGAGAAAGGTCAAGCGAGTGGGAGGGGTGAAAGAGATCGATATCGACGTGCGAATCCTGGCGGCTACCAACCGAGAACTCGAGGATGAAGTCCAGCAGGGCAACTTCCGCGACGATCTCTACTTTCGAGTCAACGTCATCCAGATCGTTCTGCCCCCTCTGCGAGAACGAAGAGCAGATGTCCCGCTGCTGGCGAGACACTTCCTCGACAAGTACAACGACGAGCTGGGGAAGCGCATCTCCGGCTTCACGAAGGAGACCCTGCGCCTCCTCGAGCAATACGACTACCCCGGGAATATTCGAGAGCTGGAAAACGTCGTGCAGCGCGGCGTAGCCTTCGAGCAGGGGGAGTACATCACCCCTTCCTCCCTCCCCAAGCGAGTTCAGGGAGAAGAGCACCAGAATGCCATGGCCGATTCTGAGACGCACGCCTCCCTGGAAGACATCCTCAAGGGGGAATTCAACCTCGACGACTACCTCGACACTGTTGAGCAGCGAATCATGGTGGAGGTGATGAAGCAAACCCACGGAAACGTCACGGAAGCGGCGAGGAAGTTGGGAATCTCCTTTCGGGCCATGCGCTATAAGCTGTCCAAGTACGGTGTGCGGAAGTCAGAGTTCAACTGACGGCCAAGCTACTTGTGATAGGGGTGATTTCGCAACATCGAGATGGCCCGCCACACCTGCTCTGTCAAGATCATCAGTGCCATCTCGTGGGGAAGGGTGAGGGGACTCAAGGCGATCTTGTCTCGGCACGATTGCTCGATCTCCGGCGGGTATCCGTAGGCATCCCCGACCACGAAATGAAGAGGTTGGGAGCTGGTCAAAGCCCCGTCCACAGCATCCTTGAACCAGTGAGTGTCCACCGCTTTGCCGTGCTCGGAGAGGAGCACACCTCTGCCTGTCTTCAGCGCCTCAATAAGCTCGGGTCGAGCGCTGCCCTGGGGGGTTCGGATGGGCCGGGTCGTCCACTCCACCTTGACGTAACGCCTGGCGAAGCGGACATACTGCTCGACCAGTTGTTGGATGGCGGAGTTCTTGATTTTGTGAGGGAAATGGAGGTGGACCTTCAATCGTCATCCCACGAAAGATCGTCATCATCATCGAAGTACGCCGGCTCGTCGGGAAGCTCGAGGTCGATGGTCTCGGCATCGCCCCAGAGACGCTCCAGCTCATACAACCCTCGAAGGGGTTCGATGAGAATGTGCACGATGACGGCGTTGTAATCCATCAGAACCCAGCGGTTAAAATCGTCCCCTTCTACAGTGATGGGGTCGATATCCTGCTTCCTGAGTTCCTCCAGGATTCTACCGTGAATTCCCTTGACCTGCGGCTCATTCAAGCCGGAGCAAACGATGAAGTAGTCAGCGTAGGAGACCAACTCTCTCACGTCGACAGCTTGAATATCGAGGGCTTTCTTGTCGTAGGCCAGACGGGCGATGGTTCGAGCCAAATTCAACGACGCTTCCTTGTTGGCGTCCTGCTGCTTATGCTGCAATCCTCTCCTCCCCTTTATTTATTGTCGAAACGACACAACGTCACGCAAGCGGTTGCGCGCTCGGCTGTACCGCACCACGGCATCAATGAAGAAACCGAAGGTCGCCAGCACAACGATTATAGCCACCAGGAACATAATGAAAAACCATTGAAACGAATCAGAATTGGGGGTGGAGCCGTCCACCAGAAGGGACAGGCTCTCCACAGGCACTCGGGCCGAGTTGGCCATGAAGGACAAAATGGGGGTCGCCCACTTCGGCACATCCTCGTTTCGGTAGTAGCGACCCGCGCCGTCAAAGGTGACCATAACATCCTCGGGAAACGCCACCCTCTCAAGCACCAACTGGGTCTCCAACTCTCCCAATTCAAGAACGGTGGAGCGCAATCGGAACCGATCTTTGTCCGGCAGCTCCTGGGGAGTTGCTACCACGAACCGAGTGAGAGGAGAGTAGTAGAAGTTTAACTCCTCGCTGGCCAGTTCGTCGAACATCACAACATCGTTCTTAAAGGAAACATAGTCATTGGTGTGGAGAGAATCGAGGGCTGTCCTGTTGAACTCCGGAGAACGCAAGTCACCCAACGGGGTGGGTTCTTCCCCTCGCATGGCCCAGTACTGCACCTCGGGGGCCGAGATGAAGACAAAGTAAGAGCCGATGACGAAGGCCAGAACGGTCAGCGATCCCCGAAGGCCCAGTCGGAACTTCGCTTCTTTGAATCGTTTGAGGTGCTCGAAGTAGGCGTCTGTTGCCTGTTCTAGAACGGTGCTGTCGAATTCGTCCTTCACCATGTCCTCACCTGGGTCTCAACCATTTTCGTTTTCAATGCCGAAAATGCGGTGCACGTGTGCATAGCATAACCGACGGCGGAAGGAAAGACACGACGATGTTGCAAAAGTTCAGCCGGGCTTCTCAGCGTTTCTGGATGGAATCGAAAGGGGGGCTTGTTGCCGTCTACAGCAGGAAGGAAGCGCCTCCCAGGGCGCGAACGTACAAGAACGTGTCGTCGATGTAGTCGCCTGCCCAGATGTCGGCGCCGATCTCCGAAGAGACGAAGACGTGGATGTCGTCGCTGACGGCAAATTCCATGGCCATCTTGAACAGCAGCGGCACTCGAGCCGAGACTCCGCTGTCGTGGAAGTAGAATCCCCACGGAGCGTTGAATCCCAGAATCGCATGATGCTGACCCGCAATCTCGAAGTCGTACGTGATTCCAGGCAACCCGAGAATCAGTCCAAAGGCCGCATCCGGGTCGAAGATGCCGTAGAGTGCCGGCGAGGCGGTCAAAGACAACGTGTGCGGGCCATCTTCCCAGAATCGCCAACGGGCCTCAAAGAGGGCCGCGGCCCCCATGACGTCCCCGGCTGTCTTCGGGTTGAGTCCGTAGAAAAACCCACCGCCGATGGAGATGTCGAGTTGTTTGGCCAATGCGAACTGATAGAAAGCCTGGATCTCGGGGTAACCAAAAGCCAGACGGATGGCTGCTCTATCCTCTCCCAGGGTGGAAGCCCCGAGGACGGTGTAGGGTGATGAACCCAGGGACTGTCCTTCCTTACGAAGGATCACGATTTCCCCTTCCTTCTCTCCCTCGTCCTTCTTGGGTGCAACTTCCGCTTCAGGAGCAATGGCCGCGGGCTCTTCCACCTCGGCCGCGGCTTCTTCGGCCGTCGCTTCGGGGGGAACTTCCTCTTCTCCTGGAACAATAAAACCGGGAGAGGGAGCCAACTCCTCGCCATCGCCCACCGCTTGGGTGGTCGTCTCCTCGCCTTCAGGATCAACCTGGGCCAGGGCAGCAGGAGCCGTTCCAAAGAGAACCGCAAACGTCAAAAATGTGGAGAGAAACAGGGCACTCGAATGATGTCTCATTAAGACCTCCTTGTCCTTTGCCGCTCCATTCTAATGCTCCGCAGATCTTTGGCAAAAAAGCGGCAGATGGAGGGGTGCAAAGGAATGTTCAGCGAGGTTGACGGATCAATTGGTGGGACGTTGCCTCAGCTTTCGACCCGAAGCACCTACTCGAAGGGTAATGCGGTGGGCGTCGAAGGTCTCAATGAGCGGGATGAGGAACTTTCGGGAGAGTCCATACAGCTCCTTCAACTCCTGGGTGGACGTGCTCTCTCGATCTTTGAGGTGGTTTACGAGCTTCGTGGTCGCTTCGTCGAAGCTTCCTTTGTGGAGGTAGAGGTCGGATTTGAGTCGGACCGCTATTCCCTGTTGGGCCAGGTGAACCAGGACTTCGTTCATCTGGGGGTCGGTGCTTTGAGTTTCTCGAGCCAGCTCGTCGCGGCTTGGGGGCTCCAGCCCAGCCCGGAGCAAGCGCTCCTCCACGGTCGATGCGAGGGTAACGAATCGGTTGTCGAAGGAGGGGGAGAAGTCTGGCAGGGAAAGGGTTTGTTCACCCTGTCGCAGCTTCCCTTCCTCTGCCAAATGGCCCAGGAGCGATGTGATGACCTCTTTCAAGATGTGCTCGGGTAGCTTGCTTCGTAGCTCCTCTTTGGGAATCCCCGGGCGCCGCGGGTGAGCGGAGTGGTAGTCCCCCACATAGGCGAGTACAAGCTCTTCCAGCCGATCGATGTGGTCTCGATGGATAAAGCGTGGTTGGGGATCCCTTAAATGGATCAGCTCTGGAAGGAGAGACGGATCCTGAATTCGCTGCGCCATCAGGGGAGAGGGCTCAAGGAGGGAGGGCAACTCCTGCACGTCGACTCCGTTTACTCCCGCGAGGAAAACGGCGCTTTGGAAAGCCTCGACGGAGCCGGTCAAGGTGAGATTTCTCAGGTGTTCAATGTTGTGAGGTCTTGCCTTCACCCACCGAGGCCACAACAGGGTTCCCCCTCCCATCGTACGGCCGTAATCGGCGAGGGTGGAAAATCCTCGAAGAACAAAGCGATTCCCCGGCATGGCGACCACCGGAGTTTCCAGGCGAATGGTCACCAGGTGCTTTTCGCCGGCGCCGGCCTGAGTCGACTCTAACAGTCGAACCGTCCCTTCCGCCAGAGTGGAGCCAACATGGAAGAGCGCCTTGAACTGCCGTTTCAGCGGAACTGCCAGGGTCTTCACGGTTTCCAGCATTCCCGCCAGCCGGTCCACCGGTTGCATGGTTCCGGGACGAGCCAGGACGTCTCCACGAGATAGCTCGGTCTTCTTTAACTCGGAGAGGTTCAAGGCCGTGCGGTTGCCGGCCTGGGTGCTGTTGGATTCTTCTCCATGGATTTCAATGCGCCGGACTTTGGAGGTCCTTCGTTGGTTGACCACTTCCACGGTTTCTCCCACCGAGAGGGACCCTGACACGGTGGTGCCTGTGGCGATTGTGCCAAATCCCTTGATGGAGAAGACCCGGTCCACCGGCATCATGAACGGCCGGGAGATTCCCTCCTCAGCGACCGCCTGTGCCAGGGAAGTGATGTGGCCAAAGAGGGCGTCTCGAAAGGCATCCAACGCCTCACCCGTCCAGGTGGAGCTGAAGGGAAGAATGGGAGCGCCGGCGAGGAAGGTGTCCTGCAACGAGGTGGCGAGGTCGTCGGAGACCAGCTCCAACCACTCGGGGTCCACCAGGTCGGTCTTGCTGAGCACCACCAGCCCCCGCTTCATGCCCAGCAGTTGGCAGATGGCAAGATGCTCCCGGGTCTGGGGCATCACCCCTTCATCCGCAGCAACCAGGAGGAGGACGAGATCTACCCCAGTCGCTCCGGCGATCATGTGGTGGACGAACTTTTCGTGACCTGGCACATCGATCAGCCCCACCCGGCTTCCGTCGGGGAGGTCCAGGTAGGCGAATCCCAGTTCAATGGAGATTCCCCGCTCCTTCTCTTCACGCAGACGGTCGGTTTCAATTCCCGTCAGCGAGCGAATGAGGGTTGTCTTGCCGTGGTCGATGTGGCCGGCTGTTCCTACGATTAGCATTGGTGGGCGCTTCCTTGACCGGTTTTCATGCGGATGCTACGATACACGCCTGAGATAGTGGGGTCAAGATGGCGGTTCTGGCTCCCAGTTCGGCCTTGCCTATTGAGGTTTTCCATGAAGGTTAAATGTCCAGGATGTTCTGCGGACTTCGCCGTTGATGACAACCGAATCCCTCCTCAGGGACTGCAGGTTCGATGCCCGAAGTGCTTCAAGGCCATTGAAGTCAAGCAACCTGCAAGCGGATTGGATGCCGACTTGGAGAGAGAGCTGGGAATCGACCTTCCTCCAATGAAGACCCCCCCCGTGGACGTCCCCCCCCCCGTGGACGTCACCCCGGAAGAGCTCTCGGCCAACGAGACTCTGATGGCCATCCCGAATACCCCACGAGAATCCCGTGAGCCGGC
>CALFHQ010000022.1 GCA_937876385.1 uncultured Pseudomonadota bacterium | reverse complement strand
GCTTTTCGTTGGTGTCATCGATGAGGGTCATGTTGGTTCCGGGGCTGGCCTCGGTCTGCCCGTAGGTGATGGCGACTTCGGTCATGTTCATCTTGTCGAGCACTTCCTTCATCGTGTCCACCGGACAGGGAGCCCCAGCCATGATGCCGGTGCGCAGGGTGGAGAGGTCAAAGGACTGGAAGTCGGGGTGATTGAGTTCGGCGATGAACATCGTGGGCACGCCGTGGAGCGCGGTGGCCTTCTCTTCCGACACGGTCTTGAGCACCTGACCGGGGTCGAAGATCGGTCCCGGAATCAATGTACAGGCACCAACCGACATGCAGGCCAGGTTGGACAGCACCATGCCGAAGCAGTGGTAGTAGGGCACGGGAACAACCAGGCGGTCCTTCTCGGTGAAGTTCATGTTCAAGGCAGCGTGATAGCCGTTGTTCAAGATATTGAAATGGCTGAGGGTGACCCCCTTTGGAAATCCCGTTGTCCCCGACGTGTACTGGATGTTGATGTCATCGTCCGGGTCGAGGGAGGCCAGGGCCTTGTCCAGTTTCTCCTGAGGAACCTCTTGCCCCAGTTCAAACATCTTGTCAAAGGACCAGGCGCCGGGAACAACCTCGTCCATAACGATGACATGCTTCAGGCGAGGGAGTGCTTCGCATTCCAGTTGCCCCGGCTCGAAGTCGGCCAGGTTGGGGCAAATCTCCAGGAGCATGTCCTTGTATTTGCTGGTCTTGAACTCGGCCATGAGGACGATGGCTTCGGTTTCAGACTGAGTCAGAGCGTATTTCAGTTCGTGAGTTCGGTATGCGGGGTTGACGTTGACCAGCACGGCCCCGATTTTGGCGGTGGCATACTGCGTCAAAATCCACTCGTAGCGGTTGATGGCCCAGATTCCGATTTTTGACCCTCGCTTGATTCCTATCTTCATCAAACCACGGGCGAGGAGGTCGACTTTCTTGTTCATCTCCCCGTAGGTCATCCGGAGCCCCTGGTGCATGGACACAAAGGCCTCCTGGTCGGGGAATTTCGTTGCGATGTGCTGAAAATGTGCACCAATTGTGCTGTACAGCAGGGGGTAATCGGTCTTCCCATAGTCGTAGCTCAGTCTGGTCCCTTCCATGTTGTCCTCATCATTCGATATTGGCAAAAACAGAGTCTCTCGGTTGCTCTGGACTATCTGACGCACCCCGTCAAAAGTCAAGCGGATTCGGGGGTTGTGAAGTCTCTTGCATCCTTGGGAACATCGCTGCTATCATGGCTTTCCGATTTTCGAGGAGGTATCGATGAGTAAGACCCTGGACGTAGTATTGTTGCTGGCCCTGCCGGCTTCTGGAAAGAGCGAAGTTCGCAAGTTTCTTCGCAGCCTGAATCCCGACGAGTGTCGCAGCGAATTCCACATCGGTGAGACGGTGCAGTTGGACGACTACCCATACGTCCACTTCATGCACCGCATCGACGACGAACTGCGCATGCGTGGGCTTCCATTCGTATTCTACCAGGGCGCCGACCGCCCCTTCATCGACGGGCGAGAGTGGCAAACACTCATCGAGATGTTGAACGAAGACTTCGACGACTTGGTCAACGGTCGGGTCCACAACGCCCCGTCGGCAGCCAATCTTCTCTTCGACCGGCTGGACTTTGCCCGGTCAAACGCCGGCCTTGAGCCCATGCTGGGGCAGATTCCTTACATCGTCCGAATGGACATGGCCGAAGCCATGGAGGATGAGTGTAGAGAAGACCTCGAGATGCGAAACAAGCAAGCAGCTTCTAACCTCGACGGCAAAACGGTGTTCATCGAGATTGCCAGAGGAGGACCCAACGGAGCCGCGTTCCCGTTGACCCCACCTCACGGATACGAGTTTGCCTTCTCGGTCTTCTCTGAAGAGATCCTCGACCGAGCCAGCATTCTCTATGTCTGGGTGACCCCGGAGCAATCCAGGGCAAAGAACATCGAGCGAGGAATCCCTGGAGAGCAGGCTTCGATTCTGCATCACTCGGTTCCCATGGAGGTGATGTTGGGCGAGTACGGCTGCGACGACATGGAGTATCTTATCTCCCAATCCGACGTCCCATACACGGTCCAAACCAGCCGCATCATCCAGACCATCAACGACGAAGGCGAGCTTCGCTACAGCTACAAGACCTGGAACATGCCGGTGGCCAAATTTGACAATCGCAATGACCTGACCTCCTTCATTCGAAACGAAGAATGGCAGGCCTCGGATGTGCAGCTTATCCGAGAAGAAATGGCTCGGGCGTTGGGCGTTCTGTCCAAACTCCAGTCCTGAAGGTGACCGTTGCCTCGCCCAGACGAGGTACAGCATTTCGGCGCCAGCACTAAGGCGCAGCTACTATCGTGGCTTTTACAGTTGACTTTCCCAAGGCAATTGTCCACCCTTCCACGAACTTTACCGGCCTCACACCCCACGTTGTGATTCCGTTGGCCCCTGTTGGAGGATGGCATGAAGAGCCTATCAGACGTTCGAAATATCGGCATCGCCGCACACATCGATGCCGGAAAGACCACGGTCACCGAGCGTGTTTTGTTCCTAACTGGTTTGACCCGACAGGTTGGTGAGGTTCACGATGGCAAGGCCACCATGGACTTCATGCAGCAGGAGCAGGAGCGAGGAATCACCATCGCTTCGGCAGCCATCACATGCCACTGGAAGAACCACCGGATCAACGTCATTGACACCCCGGGGCACGTCGACTTCACACTGGAAGTCGAGCGCTCCCTTCGAGTCCTTGACGGCATGGTCGCTGTATTTTGCGCCGTGGGTGGAGTGGAGCCCCAATCGGAGACCGTCTGGTCCCAGGCGGACCTCCACCGAGTCCCAAGAATCGCCTTCTTGAATAAGATGGACCGACCCGGGGCCGACTTCTGGAGCGCTGTTGGCCAGATGCGGGAAATGCTCGACGCCAACGCCGTAGCGATTCAGGTTCCCATCATGCGAAATGACACCTTCTGGGGTGTTGTGGACCTCGTGGACATGATCGCCTTCAAGTACGACGGATTTGACCGAGAAGAAATCCCCATTCCTGCTGACTTGCAAGAGTTCGTGGACGAGAAACGCATCGTCCTCCTGGAAGCCCTCTCCGAATTCGATGACGAATTGATGAGCCGATACTTGGAAGGCCGAACCATCTCCGCCGACGAGATGCGCCCCTCTCTGCGTAGCGCCGTGAGTCGCATGCTCATCGTCCCGGTGCTGGCCGGAGCTGCCTACAAGAACAGCGGCGTGCAGCTCCTCCTGGACGCCATCGTCGATTACCTCCCCAGCCCCATCGACGCCGGCGCCGTGGTTGGAACGGATCTCGAAGATCCCACCAAGACCCACTCCCGACTCCCTTCCGCCGCCGAGCCCTTCGCTGCCCTGGCCTTCAAGATCATTCACGACCCCTACGTCGGTCAACAGACCTTCGTTCGAATATACAGTGGAACCGTGCACAGCGGGGACACCATCTTGAACACCACCCTCGACATCAAAGAGCGGGTGGGTCGTATCATGCGAATCCGTGCCAAGGAGAGAGAGGAGATGTCCTCGGCTGAAGCCGGAGAAATCGTGGCCCTGGTAGGAATGAAGAAGACCACCACCGGAAACACCCTGTGCGCAGTGGACGCCCCCCTCCTTCTGGAAACCATCGTGGTCCCGAAGACGGTCATCAGCACTCGAGTCATGGGCAAGAGCCAGAAGGAACAGGAACGCCTGGCGAGAGCCCTTCAGAGACTCGGCCTGGAAGACCCCTCCTTCACCGTCGACCACGACTCCGAGACTTCGGACTTCATCATCGGCGGCATGGGGGAGTTGCACCTCGAGGTCATCGTTGACCGACTGCGAACCGAATTCAACGTAGAGTGCGAAGTGGGACGTCCCTCGGTATCCTATCGAGAAGCCATGGGACACGCTGTGGAGATTAACCACAAGCACCAGAAACAGACCGGTGGACACGGACAGTTCGCCCACGTCATCATCCAATTCGAGCCCTACCCTGAGGGAGACTACCTCTTCGAAGAGAAGGTTCGAGGCGGGTCAGTTCCCAGAGAGTACTTCCCATCCGTTGAGCGAGGCATCCGCGAAGCCATGGAGAAGGGAGTTCTCGCCGGCTACCCTGTCACCGGAGTAAAGGCAACCCTCATCGATGGAACCTTCCACGCTGTGGACTCCTCCGACATGGCCTTCAAAGCCGCTGCTTCGGCAGCTTTCAGGAAAGCCATGCTGAAGGGTGGGCCGAGGATCCTGGAACCCATCATGAAGATCGAAATCGCCACCCCCGACGATCACATCGGTGACATCGTGGGAGATCTCGCTCAGCGTCGTGGGAAAGTTCTCGCCATGCGCCGATTCCGCAAAGGTTCCCAGAAGATCAACGGAATCGTCCCCTTAGCCGAGATGTTCGGCTACTCCACACCCCTCCGCTCCATGTCCAGTGGCCGCGCCAACTTCTCCATGGAGTTCAAGCAGTACTCTGAAGTTCCCACTGCCATCCAGGACGAGATCATCAAGGCTCGCAAGGACCGCTAAACAGGGTCAGCGCCACTGATGCTTTGGATATCGCCGGGCCAGTTGATTGCGAATCTCAGGATACGTTCGCTCCCAGAACCCCTGTAGGTCGTCGGTGGTCTGCACCGCCCGCATGTTGGGTGCCAGAATCTCCAACAATACGGGTACCCGGCCCCCGGCAACTTTTGGAGTCTCCGCAAGATCATAGAAGTCCTGGATTCGAGCCCGTCCCCTGGGAGCCTCTCCCCCCTTGTAGACAATCCTCATTCCATAGCCACTGGGGAGCTTGATTCGTTCTGGAGCCATCCGTCGGACGAGCTCCTGGTCCTCCCAAGACAACATGTTCTGCAACACCGGCAAGCAGGGCCGCTTGCGAATCTGGTTGTAAGAATGGGCTCCATCGCAAATCTCCAGCAAGGCCACTTCGATGTCTTCCTGCGAAAAGTCGGGCAACCGACGCTCGGGAAAGTGCTCCGCCACAAAGGCCGCTCGCTCAAGCCAGGCAGCAACCTCTT
>CALFHQ010000021.1 GCA_937876385.1 uncultured Pseudomonadota bacterium | reverse complement strand
GCCAGTCCGATCAGAATCGCCAACCCGGTCCATCGATGACTAGTCACGCTATGCATCTGATCCTCCATTTTCCGACATAGGCTCGTAGACCTACAAGGCCAACCCCTCTGCAGTCTTCCGGAGGCTGGAGTACAACTTCTGCAGATCGTTGGAGGCTCCGGTCAACTGGTCCTCTTGGACCGTCACAGCAAAATCGGCCTTGTGTCCGTCTGAGTAGTACACTGTCAATTGACCTTTGGTCGGATCCGCGAGGCTCTCATCCCCAGGTAGCGCGAGACGGAAGCTTGTGGGGACATAGCCCGAGGGTTCGCATTGCTTTGAGCCCATCTGATCGATACTGCCAATCAGCACGTGTCCCACAGGTACGCCGCTAAAGGTCCACACGAAAATGTCTTGCCGCGAGCGAGCGTTGCTGCACTCGAACTTGCCTGAGTCCAAGATGTCCAGATAGGTGTAGAACACGGATACCTTCACCTTCTGCTCTTCTTCGGGACCCGGAGTCAGGCTCAACAACAATACTCCCATGGCATTGGAGGCGTTTCCTCCATTGTCCATTGTACGTTGCTCCCAGGCACACCCCCAGCGGCGATTCGCTGCTCTCCAACGAGTCATTCTCTCCTTCATGCGGAATTCGCTGAGTTGGTCTTCGAAGTACTCCGAGGGACTACCGGGGTCCAACCAGAATCTTCCGAACGCGTGTCTTAGTCTCACTCGTTTGGAATTGTGCTGGCCATTTTCCACGACGTCGATGGTAACTTCATAGAGATTGCGTTCCGGATCGGTTAGAGCGGGGTCCGACGTTACTTCGATTCCGGAAATTCGAGATGGTTTGCCGACCTGACTCTCAACCATCGCCGAGGCAACAGGAACTACGGCGAGACTTGCAACGCATTCCAAGTCAACGTCCTTCCCAGCTTGACACAGTCCCTTCTCCTGGGGGAGGAAGGTCTTCAATCCGGGGAAGACATCCTCAATGGCGAGTCTAAGAACTCTGGCCTGCCGAACGGCGCTGCCCAGATAGCTTCCGGCACCTGAACCATCCGAACCACCTCCAGACGAGCCCAGCAGCTCAAGCATCGCTGATTTCTGGAGGATATCTTCCAGGTAGAAATCCCGAATGCTCTGCACGGTGTCTGGTGGCAGCCACGAGAACACGGGGGGAGCATCTTTCAGCCGGGCCGTGAACGGGAGCACGTTTCTGACGATGTGGCTCAACATCTCCTTCACTTCTTTTCGGGTAGGCACGGTGGGCCCTGTAGAAGCCGTGTCCAGGAGTTCCTCGAGATGCTTCGCACACACGGCGGCTCCCTGCTCATGAATCAGACTGCCCATGACGAGAACCGCCACCACCTGGCCTTTCTTGTTGACCAATGGTCCGCCGGAGTTCCCTCCCTCCAATTTCGGTTGAAAGACCAGCCCTGTTGCCCACGCACTCTTGCGAACAACATTGGCGGGGCCGAACCACTCCACAAAGTCAAGGCTGTTGGGAGAGACAGAGTAAATGTCTACTGCAGTCAGCCCGAGTCGCTTCCTCCAGTTGAAAATCGTAGGAGGATACCCCCAGGCTTTGACTGCACTCGTGCACTCGTCCGTTCCCAACTCCAGCGGCACCAGTTCATCTCCTCTGAGATGGCGGATTCTCAGCAGCGCCAGATCCCGCTCGAAGTCCGCTGCCACCACTTCTACGTCGGGATAGGAGACCTTCAGTTTTCCGCTACCGTCCGCTGTGGTCGGGACTTCGGTGATTACAGAGACATGCTGACCGTTGTCTACCACATGGGCCGCCGTCGCTATCAACAACTCGCCGTTGTGGGAACGAACCACGAAACCAGTCCCCCGACCACGCGCGGTGTATACCCCGACAACGCTACGTTCCATGACCGGGGGCTTCTGCAGAGCCTCGTTGGGGGGATTCGGAGAGGACCCTTCGCCGGAAGGCCTCTCCGTCACAGAGTTAGCTTCGGACGTTGTTCCCTCAGGCCCATTGCCTTCTCCCTCCTCTTGCGGAATCCCACTACGGGACCCCACAACATGGACTTGTTCTGCTTCCCCAACCAATGCGGAGGGTGCATCGGTTGTCTGCTTTTGCTCCGCTTGACCGGCAAATTGTGTTTCCGGCACTGGTTCCCCGCAGGAAGCAAAGGACCATGCCACCAGTGCGGCAAACAAGGCTCGACTTGCAGCTTTCACGAAAACCACCTCTGTCAGAAGTTTGTACGACATTGTTGACATTCACCCAGAACAGCTCGGGCCGGCGACATCCCGTAACGTCGTGTGGCCCAAAAGCGAGACAACGCAATCAGGGAACAGTCCGTTACCATTCAATTCTCTTTCCTTGATAGAACGCACCTATCTTATCGCAGCATGCTGGCGATTCAAGAGGAATCTCGCTGATGCTCAAGGCCAATTTCCACACTACTTCTCTTCGATTCATCCATTTGCTGTGTACCTCCTTCGATGGGGATCCTTGAATGTCAACTTGGGTTCTTCCGGAGTGAAAATTTCCGTGGGGATTTTGTCAGGTTGCGGCGGCGCTGCCCACTATCGACCGTGCTTTGCACG
>CALFHQ010000020.1 GCA_937876385.1 uncultured Pseudomonadota bacterium | reverse complement strand
AGGCCCCGCAAAAGTAGCCTGGCCGTCAAGGGTTCCTCCCTCAAGCACTCCATCCGGCAGCCACTTCGAGAAGTTCTCCACGGACACTTCTGAAAGATTCACCTCTCCACGAGCTCTGGAGAGCTTTGGCGTTGCCACAAACGGGGACAACGAAAGGGCAAGCGGCGATGAGGCGTTGAAGCGAATCGTGCCACCTTTTACCAAAGACACGCTCCCCTTTGCCCGACCTCGACCCTCCCCAACCCGGGCGTTCACTGTCACCCCTTCCAGGAAGGGAACTTCGGGGATCTTCAGCTTCGACAGGTGGAGTTCCGCCGATGCGTTGGGGGCTGAGAGTGGACCGACGAGGGACCAGGTCCCGTCAGCACGGCCGGCAATGGAAGCGCCGGGGAGGAAGGGTGACAGGTCTCCCAATTGAACATTCTGGAGCTTCCCCGAGCTGTTGATTGTCTGGGTTTTCAGGTTGTAGCGACCCTCGAGGTGAACCCGATTCCTGGGGGATTCTCTCCCGCTGACGACTTTCTCAGGCCGGCGACGAACACGGGGCCGCATCTCTACCCACCCACTTCCCTGAATCTCTCCACCGCCATCGGTGGTTCCCAATCGCAGTTGCGCATTCACCAACCCACCCGCTGTCCAGCCGTGGATGACCTCATTGAGCATCAAGCCCCGGGTATCCAAAGAGAGGGTGTGTGGTTCACGCCACTTGGCCAGCCACGAGTCCAAGGAATCCGGGGAGGAGAGAACTTCGAACCGAGGGCCATCGACCACGAGGGTCACGCGGTTTTCTCCGGGCCACTCAACTTCGGTTTGCAACTTCAACCCCACCCGGTCCATTTCCCCGGCAAGGGAGAGGTTCATGGCCTCCGCCCCATCAACCAGAAGCCCCGTCACGCTTCCGTCGATGGATGCCGTAAGGGGGTCTGGATAGCCAGCAGCTTCCAGAGAAAGGTCCACCACCCCTCCCTGGAAGGGGAGGTCGGGCAAGAAGGAACGTAGCAGCGCCAGGTGGAAGTTCGAGACTGTTGCCTCTCCGTGAAGGGGCTGATCCTCCGGCAACGAGAATCCAAAGGGAACCAGGGACAGCTTCAAAGGTGTTGCAATGTCTGCGGTGATTGCCCCGGATTCTTTCACTGTCCCTTTCAAATGGAGAGAAGCGGATTTCCCGTCGTAGGAGGCCGCAACTGTGAGGAGGTTGGCGAAGGGAACCACACCGGGAGCCGGGTCCTCCAGTTGAAGGGTGACGTCGAAGGTGGGTGCTTCCAAAGTCCCATTGAGGGCAACCTTCCCCGAGAGCAAGCCTCCGATGGATGGAAGCTCGAGCAGTTCGAGGAGCTCTGGAAGGAGGAGGCCCCCCAGGGACAGGTTGGCGCTGACTCCGCCTGATGCCACCTCGAAGGCTCCGGTGACCTCCACGAATCCTCCTTTGTGGGTCAAGCGAAGGGGGCTCAGATGAAAAGAAGTCAGCGTTCCCATGGACAAGGTGGCTTCGTTGGAGCTGGTCCATTTGTACCCTTGAAAAGAGCCTTGCAGGCGCTCGATGGTGAGCACATCCGGG
Source organism: uncultured Pseudomonadota bacterium (assembly GCA_937876385.1). Classification (GTDB taxonomy): domain Bacteria; phylum Myxococcota_A; class UBA9042; order CAIXZC01; family CAIXZC01; genus CALFHQ01. Next base: position 2,414 of record CALFHQ010000020.1, on the reverse strand, counting down.
AGGTTTTTGAAATCGGGCCACAAAGTCGAAACCTGAATGGACCCGTTGCCTGCCTCGTGTTGCGCTGAAACGGTGCACCGGGTTTGCCCCTCCGAGGTTCGTTTTGCCTCAATTTGAATCTGAGGGAGAACCAGAGTTCCCGAGGCAGTCTCTTCCATTTTGACCCAAAGCGAGCCCCAGACATTGGCCGCTGCTCCCGACAGGGCTCCCTCCAGGTTCAATTGCCGCACTCGGTTGTCACCAAAGGCGAGATTCTCGACGTTCGCTTTGGAAGTTGCGTTCCATCGAGGGGTGCCGTCCTGCAAAGACACATCTCCTTGTACCTCCAGCAGCGCCAGAGTTCCTTCAAGGGGAGCCAGCCCCGGAGACAGGTGGGTGTAGTTTTCGAACTTGTAGTGGGTCAACGCCAGGGAGTAGTCCCCCTCGCTGCTGTCCAGGTTCCACCCCCCTTTGATGGCAGTTTCTTCGCCGTTGTCCCGCAGGAGATGAAGGTCCACCGCCAACTCCTCGAGTTCCCGGGTGGCTCGAATCTCGGTGCCCCCCAAATCGAGGCCCAACAGGGACAATTGCGAGAACTCCAAAGCAGCGGCGATGTGGTCTGGACTGTCCAACGTCGCTTCAAAGTGCATTCCGGTGCTTACGGGAATGGGGACAAAAGGAGGAGACAGCGCCACGTCGGTAAGGCTTCCGGCAACCTTGGCATTCAAGACCCCTGCGCCAAAACCGGCCGAACCCGAGGCGTCCAGTCGAGTCTTCCCGGCAGAGGCTGACAGGGACCACTGTGCTGCGCTGTCAACCACCTTGAAGCTGATGTCAGCAGAGGCGGGATGCTCCAGCGGGGACCCTTCAAGCCCCGGCAGGAGCGGGGAGAGGTCGAGGTTCCGAAGGGAGAGGCTCCCATCTCCCCGGATTTCATCGAGGAGTGTTCCTGTGAGTTTGATCTCGGCGCTTTGTGCCCCCGAGTTGACGACTCCCGCTAGAGAGAAGCCGGCCTCGTCTCGATGCCCCGTGAGGGACAGGCACAGGGGGGACGGCAGGGGAGAAATGGTGACGCATGCGTCGGCAATGTCGGCGTCGCCGGTGAGGTTTGCCAGGTTCAAGCGCAGCGATCCGTTGAGGTGGATGTCCTGGAACTCAAGAGGTTCAACTTCCCCCGGGACGACGGCGCTGCCTTGGACCACCGTGAGGGAATCGATTTCAAGGGAGAGTGTGGTTGGGGAGCCCTCCTCGGCGCTGGGAGGAGTCGAAGATTCTACGGCTCCTCCCAGGAGCTTCGAGTTGAGCACTTTGGGTGAATCCACTTTGATGTCGGTGGCGCGCAGGGTGCCGTGGAGAAGTTGCCACAGGTCCAATTGCACTGCAATTCCTGCCACTGTAGCGACGGTCTCCCCGTCGGCGTCGAACAGTTCGATTCCGTGCAACTCCAGTCGATTCAGGAGGTCTCCCGTCAAGGTCGAGACCTCGATTTGCCCCTTGATGGAACTGTTCACGGTATCCAGCAGCCAGCGGGTCAGTGGACGCCGCACCGTCTCTGTCTGGAGGGCAATCAAGACACCCAGGACGAGCCACGAAAGACCAAACAGCGTTCGAAGCAACCAGCGAAGGATGAGGGAGGACCAGCGCATCAAAAGGCCTCCCCCAGAGTGATATAGAAGGTCCACGGTGCGAGGTAGTCGTAGCGCTGGGGGGCGTACAGTCGAAAGGCGAAGTCCAAACGGATGGGGCCCACCGGAGTCAGGTATCGCAGCCCAACGCCGGCGTTGTACGTGAGATCCGTGACGTCGGGATTGAACTCCTGCTCGAAGACGTTTCCGATGTCGGTGAAGAGCACGGTGGATATGTTCCAAGGCAGGTGAAACCGGGTCTCCAGTTGGGTCAACACCATGGTCACCCCTCCCACCGGAGCGCGCTGGCAGTTGGTTCCATCTGCATCGCACTTCTCGGCGTAGGGGGAAAGCCGCTGGAAGTCAAAACCTCGAACGGAGTTGGCACCCCCCGAGAAGAAGCGTGAAATGATGGGAACCGATTCTCCTTTCCCCAATCCCCAAGCGTACCCGTTCATTACTCTCGCTGCCAGAGTCACCCATTTCCAGGGAGTGTAGTACCCTCGCAAGTCTCCAACGACCTTGAGGAACTGGAAGTCCCCTCCGAGGGCTTTCAACGCCTGAGTAAAGGAGACTCGAGCGTACACACCGTTTCGGGTCACCAACGGATGGTCTCGGGCGTCCCAGGTGACAGCCTCTGTGAGGGTAGTGAGGAGGAAGGGGTCGACAAAGCTGTGACCCAGCGGGTTGTTCTTCTCCTCCAAAACCGAGCTGCGAACGTTGAAGAAGTCGTAGTAGGTTACTTCGTAGAAGATCTCCCCTTTCAAATCCCAATAGAGGGGGCGCTCCAACCCCACTCGCCCCTGGGGA
>CALFHQ010000019.1 GCA_937876385.1 uncultured Pseudomonadota bacterium | reverse complement strand
CTTGAAGTCCCCGCTCTCTTTAAAGAGGTATCCTCGAGACTGTTCGAGCTGTTTGCGGGTAGCCTCGGACCAGAACCCAAGGGTCCCGTTGTCTTTGTCGTCGTTGGCTATCTTTCGTACCGTGAAAACCGACGCATCCGTGGACACGGCTTTCTGGTCGTAGCGCCCGTCCTGCTTGTAGGTTGCGTATCCCACCGGGGGGGTGGCGGTTACGCAACTAGAGAGAAGGGCCAGCAGCGCTATGGCAAAAATCGTTCTTATTGTCTTCATGCTGTGTCCTCCTTATCGGACCAGGTACTCGACTCCCAGGGTGTCGAGCCATCCCCAGGGCAGCCGGAAAGTGCGAGTCGGGCCGGTATAGGCAGGTTTCAACGATACAGTGGCCGTAGCAAAGGCGATGCGGGACTTGAGGAGTCTGAGTTTCCCCTCGATGGCCTCGATCTCTTCGACGACACGACCGATCTCTCTTTGCACTGCGAGCTTCTCTTCCAGCTTCCCGGCCTGCGTAAGCAAACCGTTGAGAGATTCCAGGTATTGTTTCTTGGTGCGAAGCCTCAGTTGCATGTCCATGAAGGCTTCGGTGACGTCTTCTGCTCGAATGTCGGTGCGGTCATGATCTACTTTGCCCAGCTTCTCCAGGTAGGGTTGGATGGCGGCAAAATGCTCCCCCGGCACTCGGATGACCAGGGTCTGGCCGTTCCGGCTTTGCAGGTATCCGCCATAGGATTCTGCGAACTCGACCAGCTTCTTCCTGGCCGCGTCCAAATCGTACACAGCCACGGTGAACCAGGCAGTGTAGACAATCTGGCGGACAATCTCGGAGGCCTTTCCGGCGTCGGCAATTCGTTCCGGTTTGCCCTCCAAGTAGCCACTAGCATCCTCCGTGTTCCTGGACGCTGCCTGGTCGAATTTTCCAGGAGCGCTGGGCGCCCGCACATAGTCCCTGGCCCCTTCGGCCCCGTAGTGGTAGGCAGCGCCACAACCGGCGATTCCCAGGAGCAGAGGGAGACAAAGCACCACCGCTCCGGTGACAAAACCCTGTGGGTACAATTTCATGAATTCCTCCTGTCGAGAAGGCAACTGTATCGAAACTTGAGGGCGAGAGCAAGGGAGGGGTGGGGAAATGGGGAGATGAGGCGGATTCCAGTCCAGCTAGTGAAACAAAGGGTTTCCGTCGTTTCCGAAGCGGCGGGCGAAGAGAGCATCTGATTCTTCGGTTTCGGTGGAGTTTCCAGATGCCCAAACCACGACAAAGGAACCGTCCGGGAATCCTCCAACTGCGGGTTGCCCCTGCCATCCGGCGACCAGTTCGTTGATTTTGAAGGGCCCTACCCCCACTTTCAGGTCCGACTCGTGGAGTCTTGCCCAGATGTCTCCATCCCCTTCCCAGACGGCAACGAGTCCCAGGTCGGCCAGGGTCGCGATGTCCGAATTTGCGGTGGACTCGACTTCCGATGCGTTCACGGTCCACAGCCCTCCAATGGGGGTTCCGTCGTCGTCGAATCCTCGGCAAGCTACATCTGGAGCGCCATAGGGGTCGTACAGGCTGGCGTTCCAGGAGACGGCGAACCGATTCCCCGGCGCTCTGGCCAGGGCCGGTCGGGGGCGCCCGTCGGCGGTGCTTGAGGCGGACGCCAGGAACATCCCCCCGTCGGATGCGATTCCACTATCAAACCGCTGCAATCCAACGGTTCGTTTGCTCTCCCCGTTGTCATTACTGATTTCGTGCTCCCAGGCCACGACAACTCGGTTGTCCGAGATGGAGAGGACATCCGGTGCAAAGGCGTTCTTGTTGGACGCATCGGCGGTGTGCAGGTCTCCAATGATCACCCCGGAGGTACCCAGCCGTAGCAACCGGACTTCCCGATCCGAACCAATAGTGGCATTTCGTTGCCATGCCACCACGGACCCGCCCATGTGAGGGGCCACGGCGGGATGTCGGTGCTCTCCGGAACCCGAACTGATGGTAATCTGACCGCCCGAGCTTGAGCCGTCGGCGTGGAACATGCGTCCTTTCACCTTGTCGCCGGAGCTCTTGTCATCGTACCACACGATGATGAACAGATCGTCGTCCACTACCGCAACCCGGGGTTCTCGAGAGACCCCTTCCGGGAGGATGTCCACTCGAATAACATCGGAAGCGGGGGTCGTATCGGCATCATAGACACGGGCGAAGATCCCTGCCTCTCCTCCGTCGCCCAGGGGGACGGAGGCTTCCCAGGTGACGACAAAATCGCCGTTGGCGAAGACGGCCACATCGGGATCTGCGATTCCGCCGGCGGTCCCCGGGTCCAACCGAAACTCGGAGAGTTGGCCGTTGGTGCAGCCGTCCCACACCTGTTCATTGCCATCGGTGCAGCCATCGCCTTCGGGGATGCACAGGGTTTGCCAGCAAGTAAGTCCTTCAGCGCAAGGGCCGCATTCCCCCCCGCAGCCGTCGTCTCCACATTCGACTCCGGCGCACAGCGGGGTGCAGACGCACGCTCCGGTCTGGCATCGCCATCCGGGAAGCGGTCCGCAGGGCAGGCCCTCTGCGCTGTTCTCGAAGACGCAGCCTACGCCGGTCTGGCAGAGTCCTTCTTTGCATTCGTCGAGAGTGTTGCATTCCAGGGGGATTCCAGTGCAATCGAGGGTTTCTTCCCCAACGATGGGCACACACACATCGAGGATGGTGCACACGTCGAGGTCATCGCAGTCGTCCCCGCTGTGTCCCCACTCCACAACACAAGGGTCGGCTCCTTCGGCTGCTTCGGAATTGCAATAGGAGTCCTTGCAGGGCTCCATGGTTTTGCAGCGGTGAGGTTCGCCGGAGACGCACACTCCCTGGTCATCGCAGGAATCGTCATCGGTGCACGGATCTCCGTCGCTGCAGACTCCCCCCTCTTCGACGAAGAGTTCGATGGTGCAATCTCCGACGTCGGGGTCGCACTCGTAGTAGATGCAATCGTTGGGATCGCCGTCCTCGCAGATTCGAGGCTCACCGGCGTGGCATTCCCCATCAATGCAAAGGTCGTCTACGGTGCACCCCTGGCCGTCGTCGCAGGCGGTTTCGTCCTCGAGATTTGTGGAGACGCACCCGGTTACAGGATCGCAGATATCTGCGGTGCAGGGGTTGTCATCGTCGCAATCGATGGCTAGTTCCCCGACGCAGGCCCCTTCGTCGTTGCATTGGTCGTTGACGGTACAGACGCTCTCATCGTCGCAGATCTTCCCAGACAAGGGGGTTGTCACGCACATCCCCTCGACACACTCGTGTTTGGTGCAGGGGTTTGAGTCGGAGCACTGCTCCCAGGAGGTGCACTCCCCCTCTGCCAATTCGGAGGTGACATCATCTTTCGTCTCCGTGCCGCTGGAGCCGCAGCTCCCGGCGATGAGGGCGAAGATGGGGATGAGGACGGCTTTGGCTGGAGACCAGGCATGCATGTCGACCCTCCTGCGGGACCAATCGGTAGGTTTCTTCTGTCTTGCCGGCGGGGGAGGCAGGCGCAAGGAACTGAGACCTCTTACGGCCTCACGAGTTGCACCTCGTCGCACCCCATCGGACACTGCATCGACATGACGGTACCAAGAGTAACCTCGGCAGTGCAATTGAAAAGGAGCAGCAGGGTGATGTCGTAGCTGGAATCTGAGGTTTCGGTGAAGGAGTCGGTGTTGGTGTTGGAATGGCAGTCAGAATCAAACAGGATTCGGCGACTCTTTTTCGTCGAGGCCCAGCAGCCCGACTTGGCGCATCAAGGCGAGGGCGTTGGACTCGGTGACAACGCCGGGGTGGATACGGTAGTCAAAGGTGAGTCCCGAATCGTTGACGTCGCTGCGGAAGTGCATGTTTCGCACCTTCTCCTGGAACTCGTCGCCAATCCGGGCGAGGGCGAGGTCGTGGGTGGTGATGGCTCCCACTGAGTTGGTCTCGAGCATCGAACGGACGAAGGCTTCGACTCCAGTCTGGCGATCGGCTGAGTTGGTTCCGTGGAGAATTTCATCCAACAAGAACAGCAGCGGACGCTTCGCCCCTGCCAGATCCGAAATCTGTTTCAGGCGCAGTATCTCTCGGTAGAATCGGGAGGTTCCTTCGTGAAGAGAGTCGAGAATTCGAATGGACGCCCCCAACACAAAGGGAGAGGACTTCATGGAAGAGGCTCGCACGGGGGCACCCAGGTTCATGAGAACAGAACTTACCCCCAGCGTTCGAAGCCAGGTGCTCTTCCCCGACATGTTGGAACCGCTCACCATCCAAATCTGTCCCGCGTGGCCCAAGGCCGCATCGTTGGGGACGCATTGTCCATGCGGCATAAGAGGGTGTTCCAACTCCGTCGCCAGGTACACCGTTTGGGAAGTTGACACCTCGGGGAACGTCGGTTGGTCGCTTTCAAAGGCATACCCGGCAACGGCGAGGAGGGCCTCTACCTCTCCCACCACCTCAAGCCATTCAACAAACCGGGGGCCCACTCGCCGTCTCCACGCTTCAATTCCCAAAGCGCACTGGGTTTCCCACAACACAAAAGGAGCAAACAGAGCCAGGAATTGATTCCGTCCTCCCTCGAGCATGTCCAACCAGCGCTGGAGTTGCCCGATGGAACGGGAGGCGGCCCCTCCGTCCCTCTTCAAAGAAGCCATCAGGTCGTGAAACAGTGGTGCGTTGAACTGTCCCTTCTCCACCCGTTGGAGGGTCTGGCGAAATCCGAGCAAGGTAGAGGCGACCTCTCCGCACCCTCGCCGGACTTCCTTCCTGAGATGGCGAAACTTGAGCCCAACGAGAAACACCATGAGAACCACGGCAGCAAAGGGGAGCACCGACGCAGCACCGCTCCACCACAAGATGGCAGTAGCCAGGGAAGCCAACGAGAGGGTGCCTGCGACGATGCGCCAGCCGAGAAGCGCCCCAGAGGACTTCCGGGTTCCCCAATCGCACAGTTCCCCGGTTCCTGAAGCGCTCTGATTGCCGTGGATGGACAGCTCTTCTCGAAAATTGAGGGCATCCCGAGCTTCCTTGACGGCTTCCTGGCGACGCAAAATGGTGTCGGCATCGGCGGCTTGCAACATCCAGGCGCCGAGGGTTCTGGCACCCATGGGACTGCCCGAAATCCAGATCCGTTGAAACAGCCCCCCTTCCCCCACGACGTCCAAATCGAGGGCGTAGGGATGATTCTCGGGCAGGAGGGACAATCCGTCCTCCCCTTTTCCCTTCCAACGGTCCTCGACTCGAGCGAGGCACCGCTCGTAAAATTCGATGCGCCGCTCCATCTCTCGTCTCTTCTTCAGGACGAGGGCATGCCATATTGCCAGAGCCAGGAAGACCGCAAACGGCAGGAGCATCCAGAACAGGCCCACACTCCCCCAACCTGCAAGATCACGCAGGGCCAAACCGGCACCCGTCGCAAATGCAACGAGACGCCCCACGGAAATCCACCGGTCAGTTCGAAGAAGGCGTTGGGCCTCGGCCTGTCGTTGTTGGAGGCGCTGGGTGTATTGTTTCTTTGATTCCATTCTCGTTGGCGACGCTATCCGGTTGTTTCGAGGGGCAGGCAAAGGGCAGGCACGAGGCAGGCACGGAGAGCGCCTCTACTCCTCGACATCCACCTGGGCTCCGACACAATTTTCAGGAATGGGAATCCCGCACATGCCGGTGTCAGCGCCTTCGGCGTCGGGGATGCACACCTGGTTGAGACCGCAGGTGGACTGCCCGATGGACTCGCCCCCCTCTTCGTCCGTCACCATATCAACCTGGCAAGCCTGGCTGCAGAAGGGAGGCAGGTCCCATCGGCCGTCGTTGTTTCTGTCCACGGCGTTAATGGGCTCAAATCCTCCACCATCCACATCCACCCAAATGGGGTTCGTGACGGCCAGGGGGAACATGGGGAAGGAGTCTGGCAATTCCTGGGTTCCCAGCAAACCGCCGAGGAGTCCGTCGATGAGCTCGGGACCCACGAGGTTCTCCACCTCGTTGATGACGTTCTGGAAGGAAACCAGGATAGCCTGGGCTCCCATGGCAATAATCGTGGGGATGAGCATCTTGCCCAACGGCATCCGCTTGTACACAGGGCTCAACAGATACTTACCGTCCAAACCGTAGGCCATCACCACATACCAGCTATCGACGTCGGGCGTATCGAGTTCGATGGTTTCATCGAAGTCCACGATGGCTTCCGGCGCCGGCTCGATGCGGATGATCTTCTCCAGTTGGGCGTTGCGATAAATCTCGATGTGATCCACTCCAAACCACGACGCGGTCTGGACCTTGATGTGCATCTTCAACTTGTCCTTGCCCAGAGCGCTAACTTCGTCGCCGATGGTGCCGTCCTCAATTTCAAAGGTCAAGAACGGTCCCAAAGAGACGGTCAGGCGTCGTGCCTTGTAGTTGCGGTAGATCTCCCTCGGGTCGATATTGAAGGGATCGTCTGTGCTTGAAACAATGTAGTTTCGAGGCAAGCCCATCTCTGCTGCGACGTCGTGGGAGTCGCTGTTCCCCACGCCGGTGACGACGAGGCCGTAGTTCAGGAACGAGAACCAGTCGTCCACAATGGCACTCTTGTCCGTGCAGGGCTGCACGCCACATCCGTAGCACTCGCTGGCGCAAAGATCGGCGCAGTCCTGTGTCCAGGCTCCGCCTTCTTGTGCCGCATCGCACTCGGGGTGATTGGCCGTGACGCAACCGAAGCAGTAGCAATCCTCCTGGTTTTCACAACCGACCAGAGGGGTGCCTTCGCCGTCCAAAATCGCCTCTCCGGCGTCATCCACAGCGGCATTGCAGCCGGCCATTGCTTTTTCGCCATCACAACCGAGGTCGGTTTCCTCGGTGGTGGCAAAGAAGGCCGCCTGCTCGTCGGGCATTCGCTCCATTTCGTAGCGAACGCTCAGCAGCTTGAGGGCCTCCAAAGCGATGCGCTTCTTCTTCAACAGGGGAACGTCCTCGGTACAGCGAGCCATCTGAGCCGAGAAGATGTCGTGCCAACGGCAGTGGTCACGCCTTGAATACAACCGCGCCAGCGCCATGTCGTCTTGGCCCTTGTAGGCATTGATGGTGGCATCCAGCGTGTCGCAATCGTCGTACGGAGCGCCTTGGAGATTCTCGCAAACAACATCCCCAGCTCCTGCATCTTCCACGGTGAAGGAGTCGCCGATTCTGGCATCCAGGATGGCCCCGAAACACTCGTTGTGCATCACCTTTTCGGCGATGGTCGGCGTTCTAAACAGCTCGTAGCGCTTCTCGTTGAACAGCTCAATGGAGTCAAAGTCGCATGGAATGTGCACCGTCTGGGGGTTGCACATCTCCATGCCGCCAGTGGAGCGTTCCAGGTCGTAGCCGTGGAGCCCCAACTGGGAGAAATACCCCATAAATCCGTCTCTGGCGTGGTTCAACTGGATGATGAACTCGTCCCGGGAGAAGCCCTCCTGGACTCGGTCACGCATCATGGACCAGACCTTGTCGACGTTGTAGCCAAACCACGGGACCGGGTTGTGGACCGGAATGTCGGTGTCCTTGTACTCCATGGGAAAACCGTTGTAGTGACCAAACTCGAAGGTTGTGGTTTCCAGCCCAACGTCGGTTTTCACAAACTTCCGCAGGTTCTCGACGTTCACGTAGGGCTGATAATAGGTCAACACATCGTGGTCGGTCGCAACGAAGAACTCCACCCCTTCGGCCGCAGCGGCGGTCACTCGCAGTTCCTTGGGCATGGCCGAATCAATACTCTCTCTGGAGTGAATGTGGAAGTCTCCGGAGATGTACCCACGGGTATCCACTTCCTTCAGGAGGACGCTCTGGAAGGTCTGGGTCTGCCCACCTCGAATCTCCACTTCCTGAACATCGATGCCGTACTCGAATCCTCGAGATACATAGACATCGTACTTGCCCGGCGGGAGTGCTACCTCGCCGGTACCGTCTGTGGAGTGCTCGTTGTAGTAAATTCCGTGGTCATATCGGGAGCCGCCCAACGCCACGTTGTTCTTCCCTTCCCAGTCCATCTCCGTTCCATCGTCGTTCAAGGCGATAAAGGAGAGACGGCACGGGATGGTCTGACCCGACTGGTCTTGAACGACATACTCGAGTCGGCCTTCTCCGGGGAGAACCAGGTGCACAACCTCGAAGCCCCCTTCCGCCACGGTAACTGGAGTGGGGAGGGAGACGTTTCGGTTCTTCTGGAATGCCACCAGATAGTACTTCCCGACGGCCAGCGAACCCTGGTAGTTTCCATCAGCGACGGGGTCCAACCCCACATCGGTCTGGAACTGGGACTCAAATCCATCGTTTCCGTACACGATTTGGTTGGCCGCTACGAGGTCTTCGTAGGTCTTGATTTCATAGCCTTCGCCGGG
>CALFHQ010000018.1 GCA_937876385.1 uncultured Pseudomonadota bacterium | reverse complement strand
ATCGTCGCAATCCTCGCAGGGTCCCGAGGGGTCACCGTCCCCGTTGATCAGGTTGTCCGTTTCCCCGTCGCAATCATCATCCAATCCGTTGCAGATCTCCTCTTGCCCCGGATAGACGGCAGGATTTTCGTCGTCACAGTCGCTGCACAGGTCGAACCCATCCTGGTCCAGGTCATCCACATTGTCGGTCAACCCGTCGCAGTCGTTGTCCTTTCCATCACACAGTTCAGTTGCTCCGGGACGAATGGAGGCATCCCCTTCGTTGCAATCTCCGGTGCACAGGGTGAAGGAGTCTTCGTCCACATCGACCACATTGTCCACCAAGCCATCGCAGTTGTTGTCCTTTCCATCGCAGGTTTCGGAAGCGATGGGGGAGATTGCAGAGTCAAAATCGTTGCAGTCTGGAGGAACTTCACAGGTAGTCACCCCATCAAAATCGAGGTCAAAGCCTTCGTCAATGAGGTCGTTGCAGTTGTTGTCTTTTCCGTCACAGATTTCCGTTGCCATTGGGTGCACAGCGGGGTCGCTCTCGTTGCAATCGACGCAGAGGTTGTAGCCGTCCGAATCGGAATCGGGGAGGTCATCCACCAAGCCGTTGCAATCGTCGTCGACGGCATTGCACAGTTCGTCGGCACCAGGATAAACCGAAGCGTCTTCGTCGTCGCAATCAATGGGCCACCCACACGTGAAGGCGCCATCCCCATCGGAATCGAAGGGACCATCGACGTCCCCATCGCAATCATCGTCGAGGCCGTTGCACACCTCGGGCGCACCCGGAAACACGAAGGAGTTCTCGTCGTTGCAATCCGCACATCGGTCGAAGCCGTCCCCATCGGCATCCTCCACATTATCGATTTCGCCATCACAGTTGTTGTCGATGCCATCGCACAACTCGTACCCACCGGGGTAGCTGTCTGGATCAGAATCGTCGCAGTCCTCTTGACAGAGGTTGACGCCATCTTCGTCCTCGTCGGTCAGGGAGCACACGACGAACTCGAGGCGAGGATCATCAGAGTAACCCTCCCGGGGTGAAAAGGAGATGTACCGCCATGTATCGCCGCTCAGAGGCACCAGCGCAAGCCCAAAGAAATCCTCTCCGGCCATGGCTTCCTCAATGGCAGAGGTGACGGTAAAGGAATGGTAAGATACGTCAATGTCGCCCAACCAGGAGTCGTACACGGTGGAACCCAACGCCGGCTGGTCATTCCAGGTTACCTGCTCCACCCAGGTTCCCAAGATTCGCTTCACTCCAACCGTCGCACTGGTTCCGTTTACCTCCACGCCGCCCGGTCCGGCCATGCGGAGACGGACCTGCTGGATTTCCCACTGAGTCTCGTCCGGGAACTGCTCGGTGGGGAAGTTCAGCAGGGTGATGAATGTGCAATCGTCATGTCCAACCCGAAGGAACGACTGGTCGGTGTAGGCGGTATCTCCCCAATTGTGGCTACTGTTTGGCTCTTTGGAAGAGACGTAAGTGTCGGCATTGGCGTTGACGAAAATCTCTTCGGCAACGGCCATCCCCTTGTTTGCGGGGGGATTCCAGAGACAAACTGCGCCTCCCATCAGAGCAAGAACTGTGAGACGGTAGAACCTTCGTTGTTTTGCCATCGAATCCTCCCAAATCCACCACGTGCACCACACCCTACAGCCATTACACAGCCAGGAGCCATGAGGCAAGGGGGAATGTGGATGCAACGGCCGGCTTGAAGACATGGTGTCCCGACTTCTCTGCGTACTGACTCAATAAATGAAGTGGCCCCCGCCGATCTTGCTGACGAAATCCAGGAGGGAAAGTTGGCAGAGCTGATCCCATTTTTCCGACGTGATTTGCTTGGTCCCTGGGACGAAGGCGAGGTCTCCGTGACAGCCGGTTTCCGTGGCAGGGTCGCACCCGACAAAGCCTCCCGAAACACCGCAATAGAGGCTAGGGTCGATGCTCTGGAGAACCATCAAGGGACCGTCGAGGTTTTTGGGGATGCACAGCTCATAGAACTCGTACATGGGGGCGTTGGTCGCGTCGAAATTGATCTTGTCTTCGTTGCATTTGGCCTCTTGGCATTGATGGGTCTCGTCGTTGCACTGTTGCCCCTCTCCTCCGCAATCGCAGTCGCTGTAGCAGCCAAAACATCCCTTCATCAAGTCGCTGCAGGACCCCATGCAATCCACCAGGCAACACATTCGCTCCACACACAGCCCCGTGTAGATGTTGCAAACCGATCCGCATGAACTGTCGGACTTGCAGTCATCGTTGGTTTCGCAAGTCTCCAGGGGCCCTGGAGGAGGGGGAAAGCACTCCCCTGTGTATGGATCACAGATATTCGGCGCCAGGCACCCGTCGGCCATACACAAGTCCGGGACGCAGCGGTGGTTGTCCGTTTCACACACTTCCCCCGGCCGGCAATCAAAGCGGTCGTTGCACTGGCACTGAGAGACCTTGCTGTTGTCCAGGAAGACGGCGCTCATCCAATCGTCGGGATAGTCGTCACAATTCATGATGACTTGATGGCGCGATTCCACAGCGAAGTACTTGGCTGTGATCTCACTGGTCACCTCCACATGAACCTCACCCTGGTTGAGAACCACCGAAGACGAAGGCCATCCTTGGCTGAATTGAAGGGGAGGCACCACCATGGTCCCGCACGAATTGGGTATCGCCTCGCAGTTGCTTTCCAGCGCCTGGACACGCGGACAGGTATATGGGCCGCACTCTGCCGGCTGATCCCAGCCGCTCCCATGAGCCACATAGAAACGAAGGTCCCCCTCCTGGCCCCAAACTGCAACATACGTGTTGACCCACCAAGGCTGGTTCTGGTGGGCACTGAGGAACACCTCCTCTCCAACCCTCAGGGGGGGGCGGTAGCCCTGAGGAAGGCTTCCGACCATGATCAACTTGCCAGTGCCGTCAAGGGTATCGAGGTGTACTTCCCAATCGTAGTTCATGTCGCAGCAGTAAGATCCCGAGTAGCTGACCCGAGCGGCTTGATTCACCGCTCCTCCCACCAGCCCGGGGCTTCCCTGGAAGTTCAAACTGAGTATCAGCGGCTCCATTGGGTCGAGGGGGTCGCAGAGGCTCGTCACATCCCCCAGGTCCATCTGAATGTCTTCGGGAGGGGTGACCTCGTCGAGGTCCACGACGTCCTCGACTTCGCCTGCATCCACCCCGATGTCCAGGAACACATCAGCCCTCGAATCCCAGGGGGCGACGTCTGCGGTCACGTCGAGGACGCTGTCCAAAGGGGTGGAATCTCCGAGGTCTCCCGGGCCCACCTTCTCTCGGGTTCCGCTGCACGCTACGAGGGAAATCATTAACGAGAGTCCCGCAATTGCGGGGGCAAAACTGAGTCGACAAACCATCACTGTCCTCCATGGGTATTTCGAGTCCCATTGTAAGGTGTGGAAGCGCTCTTGCCAACTCGGGGCAAGAATTCTACATCACCTGCGAGAGGCCACAAGCCCGCTTCTGGCAACAAGACGAGAGTAGGTGCAGTCTTCCCGACGAGAACGGTGCAGGTCCCCATCGAAATTATATGCTGGACTGACAGGAGATTCGTGGCCATATTGTTGCACCAAACGGGAGCAGAGCGACAACCTCTGGACGGGGACACTCGGCTCCAAAGACTAGAGGACGGGAAAAATGATAGGACTGAAAGAGAAGTTGGGCCTGCTGGCTCTGGTGATGATCGCGACATTTGCTATTGCTGGATGCGGCGGTTCCGACGGCTCCGGTGATACCACAGGAAGTAACGACCAGGATGTCGTCGAAGACAGCTCCACGCAAATCGACGTGGTGGAAGACACAACCCTCGTTGACAACTATGTCCCCGACAACACGGTCGCCGACACCGTCGTTCCCGACACCACAGTCACCGACACCACCCCAGAAGACTTGGCGGAAGTGGACGCAGGAGAGCAGGACGTCCAGCCGGATGTCCCGGTGGATTGCGAGATTATGGGAGAAATCAGAGACTGCGACGGAATCTGCTTCCCCGCTTCCCTGCTGGGCAACGGAACCTGCGACGAGGGAGCCACCGACACCGCCAACTTCAACTGCGTCGAGCACAACTGGGACGAGACTGATTGTGGTTGCGTTGCCTCCTGCGACGGCAAACTGTGTGGAGACGATGGCTGCGGAGGAATCTGCGGAGTGTGCGAGGCTCCTCAGGTTTGCCAGGCCGGAACCTGCCAGGAATCGTCCTTCCAGTGTGTCGAAGTGTTGCAGTACCCCAACGGCGATTGCCCCAACACCGACGGTGGATGCACCTGCGTTGGCTGCGTAACCGACGGCAGTTGCACAGAAGCAGACGACTGCGTCTGCCCCGAATGTGTTGCCGACTCCTTCTGCGGCAATCCGGACAGTTGCAATAGCGACGGAATGTGCGACCCCTACACGGAAGGCTGCGCATGCGCCGACTGCTCCGACCACCCGCTGTGCGGCGACTGCGTCCCCTCTTGCGATGGAAAAGCTTGCGGCAACGACGGCTGCGGCGGCTCCTGTGGCACCTGCGCAGAAGGAAGCGTGTGCGGGGGTTCCGGCACCTGCATGGACACTTCCTCCGGTTGCACCCCATCGACTAACACACCAGACGGTGGCTGTCTCGACACAACGGATCCTTGCGTCTGCATGGGTTGCGTCGGCGATGGAAGTTGCGACGAGATGACTGACGACTGCGTCTGCCCGGACTGCGTTGCCGACTCTTTCTGCGCCGATCCCAGCAACTGCAACAATGACAACCTCTGCGACCCCTACAACGAAGGGTGCGCCTGCGCCGACTGCGCCGGCCACGAGCTGTGCCAGTAGCTATCCAGCCCCCTTCCCACCCTTGATTCTGTCATGACTGGACCCACCCGGACCATCCGCATCTTTCCGCCCGAGCAGTAACATTGCACCTTGCTTCGACCGAAGAAACGGACGAACCAACAAAACAGTCCAACTTACCGCCAAAGCAGAAATATTGCACGGTTTTGGCCATGCAGACCTTGCAAACTCGCCAAACCTGCGTTATTCTACCGGTGGGCCGGTAATATTCACTGGAGGAACAATGGACACTCAACGGATTGGTCGCATGATTCGATATCACCGGAAACGCGCAGGACTATCGCAACTTGAACTGGCGAATCTCTGCGGCATTGGCAAGACCGCCGTCTTCGATGTGGAGAAGGGAAAGTCGACAGTACAAGTGAGCACCCTGGCTGCACTGCTGGTTGGATTGAACATATCGGTGCATTGGCACAGCCCATTGATAGCTGAATTCCTGAGCGAGGAGAACCGCAATGCGCAGAGTTGAAGTTCGGATGCACCAGACGCTGGCAGGGTGGCTGATAGAGGAGAACCGAGGTGGGCGATACCGATTCGAATATGCGGACGGCTACTCCGGCTCACCGGTCTCCTTGGCAATGCCTGTAGAACAGAGGGTGTTCCTTTTCGATGAGTTCCCCCCGTTCTTCGATGGTCTTCTGCCCGAGGGAATCCAACTGGAGGGTCTACTTCGAATCCACAAGTTGGACGAAGACGATTTCCTGGGACAGCTATTGGCAGTGGGCCGGGATCTGGTCGGCGCTGTGACAGTAGGGGAGGCGGCATGGTGAACCGATGTCCCCTCTCCTATGAGACGCTGGAACCCGAAGCGACGTACTCCCTCCACGGATTGAAGAGACTCCATCGAAAGTTGGAGGCGCTCGAAGTGTTCCCCTATAGCGCCGAAGAACAGCGATACGAAGCCGCACAACGTGCCAGCCGAATGTCCATCCAAGGAATGCAGCCAAAAGTAAGCGCGCTGCTTCGAGTGTCAAAGGGGCGTTTCGAGATGGTGGACAGCGGGGGACGATATATCGTGAAACCGCAGCACTTTGCCTTTCGAAGCCTTCCAGAAAACGAGGACCTCACCATGCGGCTGGCAGCGGCCTGCGGAATTGAGGTGCCGGTTCACGGCTTGGTCAGATGCCGAGACAAGAGCCTGAGCTACGTGATTCGTCGATTTGACCGGGAAGGAAGGAACAGCAAACTACCTTTGGAGGACTTCGCTCAACTCAGCGGCCGAAATCGGAAGACCAAATACGATTCGAGCCTCGAGAAGGTAGCTGGAGTCGTTGAGCGGCACTGCACTTTCCCATTGTTGGAGAAACTGAAACTGTTCCGGCGGACTCTCTTTTGTTTCATCTGTGGCAACGAAGACATGCACCTAAAGAACTTCTCTCTCATCGTGCGTGACGACAAGGTAGAACTCAGTCCAGCCTACGACCTTCTCAACACAACGCTTGCGATGCCGGGAACACTGGAAGAGCTAGCCCTCCCGCTGAACGGAAAAGGGCGCAAACTGAAGCGCTCCGACTGGCTTGAATACTGGGCTACTGGGAGGCTCGGTCTTCCAGACAAGGTGGTCCAACAGGCTCTCGCCCAATTCGAGAACGCTCTTCCGGGGTGGAAAGAACTGATCGAGCGCTCCTTTCTTGAGAGAGACTCCAAAATTGCCTACGAGAAGCTCATTGACGAGCGGATGAGGCGCCTGAACCTGTCTGCATGAACCCAACTCAAGCTCAGGATGCAGCGTTCACAACCTCGACGTGCCGCCCCGTTCGAGCTGAGGCCTTGAGGGCGTCGATGACGGCCATGTTCTTAATGGCGTCTTCGAGACCCCACCTGGGAACACGTCGTTCCCCTATTGCATCTGCAAAGTCTTCGATTTCAAGCCGATAGGTGTCGGCGCCCGGGATGGACAGGACCTTATCCTGTTCCCCCCAACGGCGCACGAGAACCTGCGCTTCGCTACCGTCTGAAACCCATGGATTGGGAAAGACGAGGCTTCCAGTGGTTCCGCACACTTCGGCGTAGTGCTGCTCACTCAAGGCGATGCTGGTTTCGAAGTGGGACAGAACACCACCTGGGAATTCGAGGAGCCCCACCATGGTGTCGTCCACGGCGTCCCCCAATGAGGAGGCGGAAACTCGCAGGGGCTCTGACTGGGTCATGAGGCGAGCGAAGTTCACGCAATAGCACCCCACGTCCATGAGAGCACCTCCACCCAACTCGGCAGAGGCCACGATGCTGCTTCGATCGTCCTCAAAAAACGAGAACCGACTGTTCAACGTGACCACGTCTCCGATGGCCCCTTGCTCGATGAGCTTTCGGGCCGCATCAAACATCGGGTGGAAGCGGTACATAAAGCCCTCTGCCACGGCAAGACCGGTTTCCGCGCTGACCTCGAGAATCTCCCGACTCTCGTCACGGTTCAAAGCGATGGGTTTCTCGCACAACACGGGGAAGCCGGCCTTCAACGCCGCAATTGTCCACGGTGCGTGCAAGGCATTTGGCAAGGGGTTGTAAACGACATCGAACCCTCCAGCATCGAGCATCTCCTGGTAAGAACCGTAGGCGTGCTCAATCCCTCGTTGCTCCCCCCACTGGCGAGCCTTGTCGAGGCTGCGGCTGGCCACGGCCACGACTTGGTTGGAGGGGCTTCTACCAATCGCTGCGGCCACAGAATCGGCGATATGTGCCGTACCTAGAATGGCCCATCGTGTGTTCTTCATGAATTCCCTCTCTTCACGCTACGCTGATTCAGCGGCGAGCTCTACCGGGACGCTGCCCACCTCTCGGGCGCTCGCCCAGGGAACGATCTCCCCGGGGGCGTTCTCCCTGGGAGCGGCTTGATTGGGAACGGCTTCCGCCACCGCCGCCACCGGGTCTTCCCCTTCCTCCCCCCTTCCCCTGCCGCTTCCTTGGATGCAGATCCGTGGGTGGAGGTGCCGGAATGTTGGATTTCAGAGGATAGCCGTCGCCTCGATGGATGTGGGCCTGAATGAGCCGTTCGATATCCTGAAGATAGGGACGCTCGTCTTCAGCGCAGAAGGCAATGGCGATGCCGCTTGTGCCCGCCCGACCGGTTCGCCCGATACGGTGGACATAGGTTTCGGGTTCGTTGGGCAAGTCGTAGTTGAAGACGTGGGTGATGTCCTCCACGTCAATTCCTCGAGCGGCAATGTCGGTTGCAACAAGAACCGACGTTTCCCCACTCTTGAAAGCATCCAGCGCACGGGTTCGTGCTCCCTGAGACTTGTTTCCATGAATCGCCATGGCCGCCAGTCCCGCTCTCTTCAGCTTCTGGACAATCTTGTCGGAACCGTATTTGGTCCGGGAAAAGACCAGAGAGCGCTTCACCCAGGGCTGCTTTAGAAAGTGGATGAGCAGTTCGACCTTGTCTCGCTTCTCCACGAAGCAAAGTTGTTGGTCGATGAGTTCCACCGTCGTCGCCGGGGGGGTCACAGCGACAAAAACAGGATTGGGGCGAAGGATGGTGTCTGCCAGGGTTCGAATATCGTCGGGCATGGTT
>CALFHQ010000017.1 GCA_937876385.1 uncultured Pseudomonadota bacterium | reverse complement strand
GCCCCGGGAAGGGTATGTCAAATCGCTAACCAGAGGGACATTGTGAACGTCGCAATCATCTTGGGAACTCGGCCGGAAATCATCAAGTGCAGTTCTACCATCCGGGCCTTGCAAGCCCGCGATGACTTCGATTTCTTCGTCGTGCACACGAACCAGCACTACGACCACAATCTCGACGCCGTCTTCTTCAAGGAGCTTGAGTTGCCCCCGGTGGACTACAATCTCCAGGTTGGCTCCCTGTCTCACGGGAAGCAAACCGGAATCATGCTGGAACGCATCGAAGCCGTTTTAGACCAGCGCAAACCCGACGTCGTGGTCGTCCAGGGGGACACCAACACCGTCCTTGCAGGAGGGCTCGCTGCTGCCAAACTTCACATCCCCGTCGCCCATTTGGAAGCGGGACTCCGCTCCTTTGACCGCCGCATGCCCGAAGAAATCAACCGGGTCATGGTGGACCACATCTCAAGCTTCCTCTTTGCTCCCACGGAAGGCGGCGTCAAGCACCTCGCTTCCGAGGGGCTCACCGACGGAGTCTACAACGTGGGCAACAGTGTAGTGGACGCTGTATTCCAGCATTTGGAGTTGGCCGAAAGGCGAACTGACAGTCTGGTGAACCAGTTCCCCGAGAAGTTCCTCCTGGCCACCGTGCATCGCGACTCCAACACGGACGACCAGCAGCGACTTGAGACCCTCCTCAGATTCCTCGAAGAGGTGGCAAAGAAGACCGGATACCCGGTGATTTTCCCGGCCCATCCCCGAACCACCAACCGCCTCCAGAGATTCGGCCTCGAAGGGCTTATGAAAGAAGTCTCCCAGTGGGTCACCATCATGGAACCCATCGGCTACCTTGACTTCCTCCTCGCCCAGAAACGGGCCGAATTGGTGATCACGGACAGCGGCGGCGTCCAGGAGGAGTGTTGCATTCTGGGAACTCCATCAGTCACCGTCCGGAGCACCACCGAGCGCCCGGAAACCATCCACGTTGGCGCCAATCTGCTGGCCCCAACAGGCCCGAAGGCGGTGGAAGCTGTACTGGAAATGCTGGACAAGCGAGGGCAGAAGTGGCGTAATCCTTTCGGGGACGGAACCACAGGAGAACAGGTATTGGATGTATTCAAGCGCGACATCGGCGTGGCGCGAGAACGTCTGTTTGCGGCTGGACGCTTTGAGTAAGCCGCAGTCCAACACCGCGACGCAATATAAGACCTTCCGCAAGGGGGAAGCTGTCATGGAAGACAAAGCCCGTACATATCCACTCCCAGAGCCCTTTGAAAAGGAAACACGCTGGATGTTCCTGGACGAAAGAGGGGCAACTCAGGGGCCGTACAAGGCCCGAGAGATTCTCAAGCTCATCGATGAGGAGGTCGTCACGGAGCGCACCACTCTCACCGAAGTGGAGAGCCAGAAGGCTTCCAAGCTCGACCAGATCAGACCCTTCTCGCAGTACCTTAAGCACAAGGACTCCAACGTCGTGCCGCTGGATCCAGAGCAGGATGAGGAAGCTTCGGAGATTCTTGAGATCCGAAAGCGCCGCTCCAAAAGAGAGTTCCTCGCTATTGGCGGCGTGGTCTTTGTAGCGCTGGCCTTCGTGGTCGCAATGGCCATGGGAATCGGTCCTTTCGCCCCTGTGGCGCCGGTTCAACGGGAGCCGGGAGCCGAGACCCTGAAGCCCAAAGCCGAAGAGGCCGAGAAGCCGGTGGCGAAGAAGGAACCGGCCGTGCTGAAGGAAGCCCCAACGGAGCGCACCGAGGTGCCCCCTCTGGTAGCGGT
>CALFHQ010000016.1 GCA_937876385.1 uncultured Pseudomonadota bacterium | reverse complement strand
GGGACTCCCAACACCTTCAAGAACAAGAAGTCTGCCCAGGACGCCCACGAAGCCATTCGACCGACGTCCATGGAGTTCGATCCCGTTCACGTGGCAACCATCCTGGACAAGGACATGGGGCGCCTCTATCGCCTCATCTGGAATCGCTTCGTAGCAAGCCAGATGGCCCCCGCCCGATTCGATGTCACCACCGTCCAGATCAAAGCCGACGATCGATGGCTCTTTGAAACCTCCGGCAAAGTCATGCTCTTTGACGGATTCCTTACCATGTTGCGGGATACCGACAAGGCCGAAGGGCAGGAGCTTCCCAAACTCACAGAAGGGGAGAAGCTCGGCTTGTTGGATCTGGAAACCACCCAGAACTTCACCCAACCCCCTGCTCGATTCTCGGAAGGAACGCTGGTCAAGGAGATGGAGAAGCTGGGCATCGGACGCCCGTCCACCTACGCATCCATCCTCTCCACGATTCAGGACAAGTCCTACGTTGGAAAGGACTCCACCCGATTTGTCCCCACAGACCTCGGCACCATCGTCACCGACCTCTTGCGGGAGAGTTTTCCGGACATCATGAACGTCCAGTTCACCGCCCAGATGGAAGAGGAATTGGACAAGATTGAGGAAGGAATTTCCAACCGCCTGGAGCTTCTGAGGAACTTCTGGGGCAAGTTCGCCGGAGACCTGGAAACCGCCAAAGAGGGCATGCGGAACATCAAGAAGGATCCAGAAAAGACCGACGTGAAGTGCACACTGTGCGAAGCTCCCATGGTGGTCCGATTCGGAAAGAACGGCTCCTTCCTGGCTTGCTCCGAATTCCCGAAATGCCGCGGGACCCTTCCCTTCGAGCGGGACGAAAAGGGCACTCCGGTTCCCATCATCGAACCACAAATCGAAGGGGAAGAGTGCGAGAAGTGCGGATCAACCATGATCCTTCGAGATGGACGTTTCGGACGATTCTGGGCTTGCAGCACCTACCCGGCGTGCAAAGGGACCCGTCCCTTCTCCACCGGTCACCCGTGCCCCGAGGAAGGATGCGAGGGAACCCTCGTGGAGAAACGCAGCAAGAAGGGGAAGACCTTCTACGGTTGCTCCAAATATCCCGAGTGCAAGTTCGTAGCCTTCAACCCCTTGAAGAGCACCCCGTGTCCCAGTTGCGAGAACCCCTTCATGGAACTCAAAGGGCGAGGCAAGGCCAAGCAGCTCCACTGCCTCAAGTGCGACCACACCATGGACGCCCCTGAGGAGGAATGAGCGCTCCCCCAATCACCATCGTCGGCGGGGGATTGGCCGGAAGCGAAGCCGCTTTGCAACTGGCCGATGCCGGCCATCGGGTGCGTCTTTTCGAGATGCGCCCGACGGTCAAAACCCCCGCCCACGAAACTCCCCTCCTGGGGGAGCTGGTGTGCTCCAATTCGCTGCGCTCCAACGACCCCGCAGGCGCTGCCGGATTGCTCAAGGAGGAGCTTCGGCAGCTCTCCTGCCGGTTGCTGGATCTGGCAGAGGAAGCCCGAGTTCCAGCCGGTCAGGCGCTGGCCGTGGACCGGCTGAAGTTCGCCTCTGTGATCACAAAACGCATTGAAGAACACCCAAACATCGAGGTGATTCGAGAAGAGCTGACGACCCTTCCCGATGAACCTGCGATTCTGGCCCCGGGACCTCTGGCATCCCCCGCTCTCATGGAGGCGCTGGAAGCTTTCCTGGGAAACAGGCGCCTCTTTTTCTTTGATGCCATTGCCCCCATCGTTGACGCCGATTCCCTGAACATGGACCGCCTCTTCTTCGCAACCCGCTACAACAACGGAGAGCCGGACTACCTCAACGCCGCCATGAGCAGAAACGAGTACGTTGCCTTCTATCAGGCCCTCTTCGAAGGGGAGAAGTTCACCCCGCACGGCTTTGATGCAGAAGACAAGCTCCCCCTGTTTGAGAGTTGCCAACCCATTGAAGCCATCGCTGCCACGGGAATTCTGTCCCTGGCCCACGGTCCCATGAAACCCCGAGGAATTGAAGTCCCCGGGGAGCGGCGAGAAGCCTTTGCGGTGGTGCAGCTTCGAGCAGAAAATGCGGACCGTACAGCGTACAACCTGGTCGGGTTTCAAACCCGCCTGACCCAGTCCGAGCAGAAGCGGATCTTCCGAATGCTCCCCGGTCTGGAGAACGCTCGGTTTCTTCGGTACGGAGCGCTGCATCGAAACAGCTACATTGACGGCCCTCGAGTCTTGAGCGACGATCTGTCCCTGCTGGAACGCCCAGGGACCTTCGTCGCCGGTCAGTTTGCTGGTGGAGAAGGGTACACCGAGTCCATCGCGTTGGGATTGCTGGCGGCCCGTTTCCTGATTCTTCGGTTGAAAGGGAAGGAGATAGTCAATCCTCCCATCGAGACCGCCATCGGTGCCCTGTGGCGGCACGTGACCCAAAGTCCCATCGAGCCGCTCCAGCCCAGCCATGTCCACTTTGGGCTCTTTCCCCCCATCATGGCCCGGGGGAAGGAAGCCAAACGCAAAGCCCACATCGCCCGAGCCCGGGAGGCCTTTGGTCCGTGGCTCGAAACCCTCACGTAGTTGACGAATTCAAGCAAAGACTGCTACATTCGGGCTTCGACGCGGGAGCGAAGCCGGTGACTGATTTCACACAGTATCCCATCCTGGTGGTGGACGACGAAGAAGACAACCTGGACGCCTTCGATCTGAACTTCGGGGATGACTACAAGATTCTCACCGCAACCAACGGCGCGGAAGCCCTCGAGGTGCTCCAGGAGCACCCGGCATTGGTTCTCGTGGTGGATCAACGGATGCCGGGGATGTCGGGGCTTGAGTTCCTTCAAAAGAGCCAGAAGATCGGGGGCAATCGGGTGGCCATTCTCCTCACCGCCTACCGGGATGTGGAGGTCCTCGCAAGCGCCCTCAACAGCGGTCTCGTCCATCGCTACATCCAAAAGCCGTGGAACATCGAGGAGACCACCGCGGTGCTTCGCCAGTGCCTCCAGTGGCTCCACTTGCAAGAAGAGAACCAGCGCCTGACCCGTCGCCTTGAGGAGCTCAACCGCTACCTTAGTCGAGAGGTCGATCGCCAGTTCAATTACGGCGACATCGTGGGCTCCTCGGCCCGCCTGAAACAGACCATGGCGACCTTGAAGCAGGTTGCTCCAACCCAGTCCACAGTGCTCATCACCGGGGAAAGTGGGACGGGAAAAGAGCTGGCAGCGACGGCCATTCACTACTCCAGCACCCGGGCTAAGGCCCCCTTCGTGCGGGTGAACCTTGCGGCCATGAACCCCAACCTCATCGAAAGCGAGCTGTTCGGGCACGAGAAGGGAGCCTTCACCGGCGCGACACAAAGCCGCCCTGGACGCCTCGAACTGGCTCAAGGGGGGTCCCTTTTCCTGGATGAAATCGGCGATCTTCCTCCGGAAACCCAGGTGAAACTGCTGCGAGTCTTGCAGGAACGCGAATACGAGCGAGTAGGAGGGTCCCGCACCCTCACCATGGACGTTCGAATCATCGCAGCCACCAACCGAGACCTCCAGAAGCTCATTGAAGAAGGGCGGTTTCGAGAAGATCTGTACTATCGGGTGAACGTCTTCCCGATTCACATGCCCCCCCTCCGGGTTCGAAAAGAGGACATCCCCGAGTTGGCCGAACACTTCCTGGGGCGCTTCGCCCCAAGAGTGGGCAAGACCTTTACGGGATTCACCCCCGGGGCGCTTGAGATACTCGGTCGCTATGATTGGCCCGGCAACGTTCGAGAACTGGAAAACGTCCTGGAGCGCGCCATGATCGTCGGTGTCGGCGAACGCCTCACCGCTGACGACCTTGCCTTCCTGGAGCCAAAGGGCACCGCTCCCCCCGCCGACTCGGAGAAGGCCCTTCCTGAGATGCTGGAGAGCTTTGAACGGCAACAACTCAGCCAGGCACTAGAGAAGAACAACGGTTCCGTGAGTCGCACTGCTCGAGAGTTGGGACTTAACCGAACCACTTTGTATTACCGCTTGAAGAAGTATGGACTGATCTCATGAAAGTAGAACTGAAGAAGAGCTTTCGATTCGAAGCTGCGCACAACCTTCCCTTCGCCCCTGAGGGGCACCGCTGTCGAAATCTCCACGGGCACGGCTATGTCGTCGATGTGGTGGTGGAAGGAGAAATTGACCCAAAGCACCAGTGGTTTGTGGACTACGGGGAAATCCTCAATGCGTGCCAGCCTGTGAAGCAGATGCTGGATCATAAGCGCATCAACGATATTCCGGAGCTCGAAGCGGGCACCGCCGAGATGCTCAGTGTGTTCATCTGGAACCACCTCCAGGGGACGGTTCCTGGTTTGAAGGCAATCGTGGTGCACGAGACCTCCACCTCTTCGTGCACCTACCGAGGGGACTGAGCGTTGAAACCGCTGGAGAAACTCCTTGGGGTCGGGGTTCTTGTGTCGGTGTCCATCCTCTACTTCTGGACCACCGGACAGCACCCCTTCTACCTGGACTCCATGGAGTTCGTGGTGACCTCCTGGGACGCCGGCATTGCCCATCCTCCGGGAACCCCGCTGTATACTCTCCTGGCTCATCTGGCCTGCCTGATTCCGCTGGGCTCCATCCCCTTTCGAATCAACGTCCTCACAGCGCTGTTTGGCGGGGGGAGCGCCTTTGTGCTGTACCTCGTCATGCTGCAACTTCGCCCCCTTAAAAGCCCCGCCTTTGAAGCCACCGTCGCTGCGGTCATCGCCTTTGTCGTGGCCCTCTCGCCTGCCCTCTGGTTCCAGTCGGTTCGTGCCGAGGTATACTCCCTGAACATCTTCATCTGCCTGCTTCTTGCCTGGCTGACTCTGCAATTCAAATCCCATCCAGAAGCACTTCGGTGGCCACTGCTCATCGCCTTTGTTGCCGGATTGGGGCTTGCCAACCACCACCTCCTGGTCATTTTGACCGTGCTGGCGTTGCTTCCCTTCGTTTTCCTGGAAGCACCCCTTCGACGGGTGCTGTTGTCGAGAAATTTCGGGGCCATCATGGGGTTTGGAACTCTCGGATTCCTCGCCTATCTCTACCTCCCCCTTCGAGCCCACGACGGCTGGATGATGTGGGGAGATCCATCCACTCTTGGGGGCTTCTACTCCATTGTGTCGGCGGAAGCGTTCCACAT
>CALFHQ010000015.1 GCA_937876385.1 uncultured Pseudomonadota bacterium | reverse complement strand
CTTGTCCGTGGTACTCAGTCATGTAGAGGAGAGCTGCGATGCGCAAAGGAATCACCCTGGCCCTATTACTTACCGCTGCGGTTTGGACGACGGCGTGCTCGGGAGGGTCGAAGGACGCAAGCGGTGCAGACCTGAGCCCCATGGACGTGTTGAACGAAGACACCCAGGATGCCATCGAGCAGGACCTGGCAGGCAAAGATACTGCCAAGACACCAGACGAGGAAACCACGGACACCCAAGAGAAGGCTCCTCTCGCCTTGCGGGTCATGACCTTCAACGTTCTCTGCTTCTTCTGTGACGACGTCCACTTCGATCCTTGGGAGAAACGACTGGACTACTTTGCAGACATCTTCGAACGTCACGATCCAGACCTCATCGGGTTGCAGGAGTTGCTCTTTGAAGACGAAGTGGATGCCATCATCAAGCGCTCTCCGGAGTACGGCGCCGTTTTCTATGAGGACGACGAGCAGGACCTCTTCAAGGACTACGCAGACGCCACGATCCTCTTCAAGAAGGAGCGGTTCCAGGTTCAGGACTTCGGGTTTTACTGGCTTTCGGAGACCCCGGACGAACCCCTTTCCGGGGGGTGGGCGGACTCCAACCTCCCCCGAATGGTCACGTGGGCGATCTTCCTCGATCGAACAAGCGGCACGGAGTTCTACTTCGCTTCCACACACTTCGACAACAACGTCCCCAACCAGGAGATGAGCGCGCCGCTATTTGTCGAACGGACTCGAGCCGCAGCGGCGCAAAGACCTGTCATTGTTCTGGGGGACTTCAACAGCAAACCCGACACCATCGCCTATGGCATCTTGAACGACGAGGACTCCACCCCGGATGAGCACTTGGTCAACAGCTTCGACATTGCGGCTACCTGGCGACAGGAAACCAACCAGACCCCCCCGCCCGACTACGACACCTCTCACCGCATCGACCACATCTGGCTGGTCGGGGACGACACCTGGGAAGTGGATGAGTGGGTGGTGGAACAGCACGTTTACGGCGAGCAAGACCGGTACCCTTCCGACCACTTTCCAATGGTCGTCGATGTATCGCTCCTTCCCTGAGGCTACTGGCGTTTTTTAAGTGAAATCGTGAGTTTGAATCGGCCGATGGGTTCGTCTCCCGAAGCGTCCGGGGCGGTAGCGATGACTGTCACCGTGTCGTTCACCCGCTCGTTGCCGGCTGCGGCCCGCTCGACGAGGTCGCTGATGATTGCGCCATCTTCGCAAGTCAAGACCACATCAGCGTGGGCTCGTTTCAGGAACTCGGCGTGAAAGTCTTTGAAGACGAAGTCGATTTTGGGTTTGTGCTGATTGGCCAACTTCATGGCCATGAGCCCCCCGGCGACATCAGCACCGACGCACAAGGCTCCAAAATACATGGCTCCCAGATGATTCTTGCTTCGACGTGTCAGGGGAAAACGAATGGCACAACGCTCGTTGGACAGTTCCAAAACAGTGGGCCTCAGATGCGCAATGAGCGGAATCTTGAGCCAGGTGAAGGCACGAACAAAGACGGTTTCACGAACGGACTTCATCAGATGAGTCATGCAAGCCTCCAATGCTTCGAGCCAATGTACCACGATGGGACTTTCCAGGCCACAGTGGACAAAGCGGGCCGGCCTGTGCTGTAATCAAACGTGGACCTGGAGGTGATTCATGAAGAACGTTCTGTCGGCATTGTCTGCTCTCATCGTGCTGGTTTCTGGATGGACTTGTCTGGCCCAGCAGAAGCCCATTCTGGACCAGACCTGGACCCCTCTTGAGGGGAAATACCTTTCGTTTTCGGCGGGACCGGCGGGGGTGGCAGCGGCCATTGACCTCGACAATCACCTGTTCATCCACGACCCGCAATCCCCTCACTTTGAGCCCCTCGAAGGCGCTCCAGACGCCAGGCATGTGACGGTCCTCCCCGATGGCGGATTGCTGGTGGTTGGTGTCGATGGGAAGGTGCTCAGGGGAACCAGAGCGGAGGGAGAGATCCAGTTTGCCCAGTTGGGGGAGACCCCCATGGTCGAGGCCGTGTCTGGAGACGAGTCCACACTCTATGCCATCGACGCCAAAGGAACGACCTACCACTTCGAGGCCAAGTCCGGGAAATGGGTTCGGATCCCAGGGCGTCTGGAGCACCTTGCCGGCAACCCGGTGGGGCTGGTTGGATTGGACGAGTCGGGCACCCCCTACCAACGCAACTCAGCGTCAACGAAGTGGCGCAAACTCAAAGGAAGCCTCAAAGCTGTGAGCCTCATGGGAGAGACCCTCTGGGGAATCGACCAACGGGACAATCTTGTCATTAGAGACCAACGGACGGGCGCATGGGTCTTCGTCGAGCGGGGCGTCTCTGCCTTTGATGTCTCGGAGGATGGACAGATCGTTGCCATGCTCAAGCAGGTGGCACAATTCACCGATGTCGAGCGGCTGAGGACCCGAGTAAGCCTCGGAATCACCATGGCAAAGGAGGGGCTCAAGGGCTCTGTAGCAGAGTTCGAAAACGCCAAAAAGGAGTTGGAGGAGACTTCCCGTAAGCTCAACGGAATCAAGCGAGATGTGTCGCAGCTTACTTCTGAAATTCGCAAGGCTCAGGGTGCAAAAAAGAAGCAACTTCAGGACAAGCAGAAGGTTTCGCAAGCAAAACAGAAACAGTTCGAGCGCAGAGCCGGCAAACTCAAGGAGAGATTGGACGAATTGACTGCAAAGCGAGTTCAATACCAGGGATTCAAGAAGACGCTCACGGACCAGGGACTGGCATTGGGAATGGAGTTTGACTAGAAACAATGACTAGTTCGCAGGGGTCTTGTCGAAACGGAAATCTTCTTCCTGAAAGAGCCTCAAACACGCGTCCACAATCTGGTCCTCGAAGTGGTTTCCTCTGTTGGCGTCTATCTCTTTGAGCGCCGGCTCAATTCCCAGAGATGCTCGGTAAGGCCGGTCGGAGCTCATGGCCTCCACCACATCGGCAACGGCCAGAACCTTCGCTTCCAGACGAATCTCGGCCTTCGAAAGCCCCAGGGGATACCCGGAGCCATCAAGACGCTCATGGTGCTGACGGACGATATCCGCCAGTGGCCAGGGGAACTCGATGGTTTTGAGAATCTGGTAGCCGGTCTCGGCATGCCCGCGAATCAGACGAAACTCCGCATCGGAGAGGCGCCCCGGCTTATTCAGAATCTCCGCTGGAACCGACACCTTGCCGATGTCGTGGATGAGTCCAGCCATCCGAATGGCTTGAACCTGCTCGGACTCCATCCCCATCTCCTTACCGATGGCCACCGCCAGATGGGCAACTCGCCGCTGATGCCCCACCGTATAGGGGTCTCGTTCTTCCTCCACGAGTGCCAACGCTTTCACCGTGCCCGTGAGGGCCCTCTGCAATTCCACCTCGGTGTTTCGATGCTCTTCGATTTCGCCCAGAAGGCGGCTTTGGG
>CALFHQ010000014.1 GCA_937876385.1 uncultured Pseudomonadota bacterium | reverse complement strand
AACGACTTCTGGGCGAAACCCGCAACGTGGAAAACGTGCAGCCTGGCGAGATCGTCTCGGGCTCTGTGGTCTCCGTTGGGAAAGAGTGGGTTTTCGTGGACATCGGAAGCAAGGCCGAGGGGATGATTGCGCTGGAGGAATTCGCCGAGCTGGATGGAAACACCAGCGTGGAAGTGGGAGACGAGATCGAAGCGGCGGTGCTGACTCTTCGCGGAGGGATCCACCTCACCCGCTCCCTTCGCAGGTCGCACCAGGATTCCGGAATCCTCCAGGACGCCTACGAGAACCAGATTCCCGTCGAGGGACTGGTCAAGGAAGTCCGAAAAGGTGGCTTCGGCATTGAGTTCGGAGACAGCAAGGACCGATTGGCTTTCTGCCCCATCTCACAAATCGACTTGCGCTTTGTGGAGACCCCGGAGCAGTTCGTAGGGCAGAATTTCTCGTTTCGGATCGTTGAGTTTAGCGAGGGAGGCCGCAATATCGTCGTCTCCCGGCGTGCCCTCCTCGAAGAAGAGAAGGAAGCCACTGCCCGAGAGACTCGAGAAAAGCTGGCAGTTGGCGCCGTCGTCGAAGGAACCGTGGAGCGCATCATGCCCTACGGCGCATTCGTCAACATCGGCGGGCTGGACGGACTGGTTCACGTGTCCGAAATCGCCTGGGACCGGGTAGAAGATCCAAACGATCATCTCACGGAAGGGCAGCGGGTCACAGTGAAGGTGATGAAGTTCGACGCAGCCAACGACAAGCTGAGCCTCTCCATTCGGGAAGCCGGAGCGGACCCCTGGGACAATCTTGAAGAGCACTTCTCGGAGTCCCAGACGGTGTCAGGGCAAGTCACCCGAGTCGAACAATACGGTGCCTTCGTGCGCATCGCTACGGGAATCGAAGGGCTCGTCCACGTGTCGGACATGTCCTGGGCCGGGCGGGTCAATCACGCTGCCGACATCGTCTCCGCCGGGGACAGCGTAACGGTGGTGGTGCTCAATATCGACCGAGAAAAGAAGCGCATCTCCCTGGGAATGAAGCAAGTGCAAGGGGATCCTTTCAGCGGCGCACTAGAGCAAATCAATGTGGGCGCCACTGTTTCGGGGACCGTCCAGCGAGTGGGTTCCGGGGGAGTCTTCGTGGAGATCACAACGGGTGTGGTCGGCTTCCTTCCCGGCTCCTTGTCCGGCGTGTCTCGGGGGGAATCACTGGGCAACGCGTTCAAGATCGGGGCCACGGTTCAACTGTCGGTGAAGGAAATTGATCCCGAGCGCCGCCGAATCACCCTGGAAGCGGGGGACACGGAATCCAAAGTCGAACAGGCTGAGTTCAAAAGTTACATGAAAAAACAAGGGGTCGAAGAGACCAACCAGTCACTGGGTACATTCGGCGACCTGTTCAAGAAAGCCCTGAAGGACAAGGACTCAAAGTAACCCCACCTCGAGGTGCCTGCGCAGCAGCACCAGGTAGCTGTCACCGTAAGATTCCACCCGAGCCTCAAACCCTTCTTTCATGAAGCCTTCGGCAACTTCCACGGCCTCGAATCGGGCATCGTAGACCTTGCCATCCCATGCGTAGCGCTTCCCATCTATCTCTCGGAATCGATCAATTCGGCTCATGGGTCAATCACCTCCGTCCAGGCTCCTCTTGCTTGTATCACAAGGGTCAATCCCCCGCCACATTCCAGACACCCGAAGCGGCACGCAACGCAGTTGTAGATTCTCAAACAGAATCCAGGTAAAGTGACACACAACCTGGTTGATGGACTGCACTACCCGGGAGTTTCGTCGTGCTAAGAATCCCAAGACAACTGCTCAACCCCCTGGCAGTCATCGCCTGTCTGGGGCTCATGGCAGCAAACCCCAGTGGCGCCCATCATGTCCTTGATGACTCCGAACTTGTCTGGTTCGTGGTCTTCTCAGACACCCACATCGGGGCCAACCTCGGCGGCTACGGCGAAAAGGACACAGACCGCTTGGACTGGGCCACTGGAGAGATGGTGAACACCATCCAGCCCGAGTTCATTATCAACGCCGGAGACCTCACCGACGCCACCAACGGATTCCTCATCCCCACGGGACAAAAGGACGGGGAGTGGGAGAGCTATAGAGGGATTCTGGATGCCAACGGAATGACCCCCGACTTCTACTACGACATCCCGGGAAACCACGATCACTACTCCGAGTGGCCCCTTGAGCACTACCTGACTTGGTCCATGCAAGGTTCCCAGGACGGACAACTCAACCACGCCTGGACTCACACCGATGCAACCGGACAGAAGTATCTCTTCATCGGGTTGGCAACCTGCGCTTCCAACGGAGCCATCGCCCCCTTCGACGACGCAGGGCTCGATGAGACAGATCTGACGTTTCTGGGCAACACCCTCGAGGAAAACGCCGACGCGGACATCGTCACGGTCTTCGGTCACCACCCCCTCGAAAGTCTCAACGATGGACACGACGAATTCTACAACGCCCTCGCCGCAAATTCGGTATCCGCATACATATTTGGCCACACGCATGAGTATGCAACCTGGTGGGAGAACGCGACGGTCCACGTCAACATCGACTCCATCACAAAGGGGAATTCCAGAAACATCGCCCTGGTGGCCTTCGATGGCTTGGGAATGAGTGTCAATGTTTTTGACGTTCAGAAGTGGCCACAGGTGATGATTACAGCCCCCGTGGACGCAGAACTGGGGGAGAATCACCTGTATGATTACATGATCTCCAACGCACTGCCTGAGGCAAAGATCCGAGCCCTGGCTTTCCATCCAGATGGGGTCGCTTCTGCCACTGCAGTAATTGACAGCGACCTTACCATCCCCATGGTGAAAGTCGGGGATCGACTGTGGGAAGCCCCGTTCGATCCCAGGGAGATGGATCCAAACGTCCCTCATGTCGCCACGGTTACCATCAATGCTGGAGGTACCACCGCTTCTGATGAAGTGGTGTTCTACCTCTTCGAGGACGACACGCCCATTGACAATCCAGAGGAAACTGAACCTTCCCCTGAGTGGGTGGAAGCGGTGGAGTTCGTGGAAGCGGTGGAAGACTATGAGGTCATCACAGCCGACTGGGTGGAGGAATCGGCAGACGTCGTCTCATGGCCGGAGTCCGACTACGAGATCGTGGAGGATACCGGCGTCGAGTCTGACATCCCGGGGTCTGACATCCCGGGGTCGGACATCCCGGGGTCGGACATCCCGGAAGACGAGTGGAAATCCGACGGGGTTTCAAGCGAAGAACTCGCCGAGTTTGACTTCTGGGGGGTGGATGGCACCGCCGATGGCCTGGAAGAAGACATCGTGGCAGACAGCAAAGCGATGGGTCAGATCCCAGGACCCAAGTCGTCGGGTTGTTCCAGCGCTTCCACCGTTGCCGCTGACCCGGCGGGGCTGCTGCTCATTGTGCTGCTGGGCCTCTTGGTCCTCTTCATGCGGCGTTGGCGGTGGTCTTGTTGAGGCGGTTGCACAACTGTCCCATTCTCCTATATTACCACGTGACATCGACGAGCGCGGTCCAGGCCCAACCGCAGCAGCGGCCTTGCGCCTGACCTGAACGGTTTCATGCCAGTTGTTCAACAGGGGGTTGGCACCAGTGAAGGATTATTACAAAGTACTGGGCGTTGAGAAGAACGCCAACGACGCAGAGATAAAGAAAGCCTTTCGGGACTTGGCCAAGAAGTTCCATCCCGACGTCAACAAGGACGACCCGAAGGCAGAGGAGCGTTTCAAAGAGGTCAACGAAGCGTACGCCGTCTTGTCCGATACAGAGAAGCGCAAGCAATACGACATGTATGGAGCCGAAGGGTTCCGCCAGCGGTTCAGTCAAGAAGACATCTTCGCCGGAGCCGACTTCGGATCCATCAACGACATTCTCGGGGGTCTGGGATTTGGGGGTGGCGTCTTCGGGCGCATTTTCGGCAACCGGGGCGGGGGACGCCGGGGTCCCGGCGGGTTCTCATACTCCAGCGCCCAGGGAAACCCCTTCGGCCAGGGTGGACGCCCCGGGCCCACAAAGGGGCAGGATTTCGAATCCGAGTTGCAGGTCTCTTTGACCGAAGCTTTCTCCGGTGCAAAGCGTCGGGTGACCCTCCAACGCCCCGACGGGACCCCCATGGAGCTTAATGTCAAGATCCCTCCTGGATGCAAAGAGGGACAGAAGATGCGTCTCTCCGGGAAGGGAGGAGACGGGGGAGGGGGCGGTCCTTCTGGGGACTTGTTCCTGGTCATCAAGATCGTCCCCGACTCGCAGTTCGAGTTGGACGGACAGGATCTCATCCACCGCCAGAAGGTTCCCTTGACCACGCTGGTCCTCGGGGGGGAGATTCAAGTTCCCACCCTGGACTCGGAACCCCGACCGGTCAAGGTGAAGGCCGGCACCCCTGACGGCGGACGGCTTCGAATACGGGGTCAGGGATTCGGGAAGCCCGGCGGGCGTCGGGGAGACCTTTATGTGCAGTTGAATGTCTCCATCCCGCGCAAGCTGACTCCGGAGCAGGAAGTGCTGTTCAAGTCCCTTCAAGAAGAAGGTTTTTAGGGGGCGATTGGGGGAGGGCGACTGGGTCCAGATGGCGAAGCTGGCTACGAGGAGATCTTGTCGTTGACTTGATTCTCGAGTTTCTCCACTCGACTACGGAGATCCCGGATGGTCTGGTTCATGTTTTCCAGGCGCTCCAGAATCTGGACGGTCATCGCCCCTTCGCTGTCTTCGTTGTGTCTTGCGAATCGATTCAAGAAGAGGAACTTCTCGTCCAGCGCTTTCGACAGTTCATCCAGGGTGGTCTGTGTGGCCTGACGGACTTCCATCACGACCCCCAGAGCTTCCCCTTTGACCTGCTGAGAATTCACAAAGAACTTGTCGAGCTTGCGTTCCGCCTCTTCTCGGATGGTTTGAACCCGCCGTTCGGTCTCCTCTTTGAGGGTCGCTACGGTCTTTTCAGATTCTCGCCGGAAGGCCTTCACAGGCTTGGCAAGGCGCTTCTGGAAGAGCTCTCCGCTGGAGGCGATGATGTGTTTCAGCGTTCCCAAGGGAAGGGTGTTGGCCTGGTTCTTCTCTTGTTCGTAGAGAATCTGAGCCAGCGTCACCGAGGTGATGTCTTCCTTGCTCTTGTTGTCAATGATACGGACTTCATCCCCATTCTGGAGGAAGATGGCCACATCCTGCAGCGTCACGTAGCGACTCTCCTTCAGATCGTAGAGCTTCCGATTGGAGTATCGCTTAATGGTCCTCACATCGCTCATTGTGTCTTCTCCCTGGATTCAGAGGCAATCTCGCCGGTCCATTTCTGAGTCATCTTCAACTCGTTGGTTTCCTCCAAAGTAATCTCGCCGGCGCCTCGCTTCATGACGAATTGCTGTGCCATTGAGGAGACCACCTCTGCCTCCACGACGAATCCCCTCGCAGGGTCAAAGACCACCACGGAGTCCGTGCTACCAACGCCCGATGTCGAACCTTGAGTCGAATCCGATTTAACTTCACCCGATATCTTCACCGTCCCTGATGTTCTCAAGACGGCACAATCCCGGCAGCGTCCTTCCAGGGAGGCAAATCCCAGAAAGGTTGTTTTCATGTCGAAGGTCATCACATTGGAAATTCGCCCATGGTCCAAGGTCTCGCTTCGACTCGCATCCCACGAATCTCCGGGCTTCACCGGGTCCTTGGGAAAGGTGATAGCAGCGTCTTTGACGATCTGTTCGAGCACCTGTCCAATCCCCGCAAACCCCTGATTTCCCTTAGAAAAGGAGAACTCGGTGACTTCCCCCAACTGGTTCATCTTGTAAGAGAACCGACTGGCTCCCAACGCATCCTTAATCCGAAGCACGGCGTCCTGAGCCGCCTTGTCCTTCGTCTCCTGAGCAGGTTTCACTTCAACGTCTTTGACTGCAGCTTCCACCAGCCACGTTCCTTCTTCTTCACCGGCCTTCATGGAGCGGGTGAGAGTGAAGTTCTGCTCGATACCATTCTTCATCGTTGAAGGACCCGTTCGGGCGGACGTTTGCTCTGTGTGAAAACGATGAGACAGTTGGTCGTTCATCCGATAGGCCAACACCACAGATTTCCCTGGTTCCGTCGCCACCGAGAGGGTCGACAGCAATCCGGGAGCGCTCACTTCCGGAGTAGTCACAGTAGCTTTGGCGGCCTTCTCTTCCGCCTCCACCGAGTTTTGCCCTTTTTCGGACTTACAGCCCGTCAAAACCAGAACGAGCAGACTACCGCATAGAACCAACTTCTGACTGTTCAACATCGTACTTCACTCCTTTGTCTGGCCAGTCGCCCCAATCTAGTATGGAATCCCTTGCCAAGTCAATGATGACCATTGGACAAGAAACCGATCCCTC
This sequence comes from uncultured Pseudomonadota bacterium, assembly GCA_937876385.1. GTDB lineage: Bacteria > Myxococcota_A > UBA9042 > CAIXZC01 > CAIXZC01 > CALFHQ01. Next base: position 3,232 of record CALFHQ010000014.1, on the reverse strand, counting down.
TCTACAATACCCCACCATTGCGCGCCCGAACTGAGCGCTGCTGTGTCTTCGAACCAGAGGAGACAATTGAAGAAAAGACACCCCAGCCCGATTGCATCAAAGCCCGTATGGACAGTCCTCCTTTTTGCTTTGGGTGGTCTGACTTTCGCGGCCATTGAGGGGAAGGAAATTCCCTGGCCAAACCCCTTCTCGTTAGCTGACCTCTCCACAACCCTCCTTCCCTCCGCTCAGGATTCCACTGTGAGCAGCGAAGAGAAGCACGTGGACGGGGAACTGGAGCAGCTCGAAGCGCAGCTAGCGGGGCTGGATGAACTCCCATCTCAAGAAGCTCCATCCAGCCTGAAGAAAGATCCACCCGACAAACCGGCCCAAGTCAACAAGAGGACGATGGCGCCATCTCCCCGCAGAGCGCCGGTAGAAGCGCTGGCGGAAACTCAAGAGCAACCGACTTCAGGGGGGATGTCAAAGTCCTCTGGAGGCGCTGATTTCCCCTTGGAGATGAGACAATCCCGGGTTGCCTCAAAGCCCCAACCCCCTCGAGAAGAGAAAACGGCAGACGAGAAGACTCAGAAGAAAACGAAGGAGCGAGTGCCCTCCCCTATTCCCATGTCTCTGCAGAAGCTGGGGGTAAAGGAAATCCCACCAGTAGAGAGCTTTTGCGCCGGCAAAAATGAGGGGTGCGAAGGGGAAGGAATGGATCCCTTCTACAAGGCGCTGTCCCACGTCAAGAAGCGGGGAAAGGTCCGAATCATGGTGTACGGCGACTCCATGGTCATGGGGGATCTCATCGTCTCGACTCTCCGGGAGAGACTCCAGAAGGCGTTTGGAAATGCCGGGCCTGGCCTCATTTTGCCTGTGAAGCCGTGCAAGTGGTACGGAATTGACGGGGCTCGGACATGGAACTCCAAGAGTTGGAAGGTTTACCGCGTCACACAGCCGCACATCTCCGATGGGCTGTACGGTATCGCGGGTCAAACGGCTCAGGTCACGGGAGCCGGCCACAAGGCTCGCATCCGATGTGAGGATGATTGCCGGTGGTCGGATATCACATCCTACGATATCTTCTACCTGGCGAATCCGGACGCTGGCGCGTTGACCATCACCCTTCCCCAGGCTGACGTGACTCGCACACTGGAGATGGACGCCGAAATGTTGAAAGGGGCGGTGGAGTCGATTCGAACCGCTCCTTTCGAATTGGACCTTGAGATTCAAACGGACTCGGGTACCTCTCGCATCTTCGGGGTCGCAGCAGAATCCGACGGTCCCGGGGTCGTGGTGGACTCCATCTCGATTCTGGGCTCTCGCTCCTATCGCCTGAACAACATTGATTCAGAGCACTTCTCCAATCAACTTCGCCTTCGCAATCCAGACCTCGTCATCTTGATGTTCGGTGCCAACGAGAGCGAGAACGAGCACGTCAGCTACGACTCGTACAAGAAGGAGTTGAAGACCCTCGTAAGAACGGTCAAGCGGGGAATTCCCAATGGCTCCATCCTGATGACCTCTCCCCCGGCCAGGGGGGAGCGTTCCGGAGGCCGCATCCGAGTCAAGCCGGTAATCTCGGAGCTCATCGAGGTCCAGAAAGAGGTCTGCCGGGAAGAAGGCATTGCGTACTGGAACGAGCACGACGCCATGGGAGGAGAGGATGGGCCCTCGGCCTGGTTCAAGCACCGGCCTCGGCTGCTCACCGGAGACCTGGTCCATTTCAGTCGAAGCGGCGCTTCCTTGATGGGGAAGCTGCTATATGCAGCCATTCTCCAAGGTTACCTCGATTACCGCCAGAGCCTGGCCCACTAAAGGAGTTTCTGGATGCCCTCGTGGTTGGTCCTGGCGACAATCTTCACTTTCTGGCTCCCCGGCGCACCCGGAGACATCCTGGGAACGGCCGCAGACACCCAAGGACTGCCAAAGCTGGAATTTCCGGGGACGTCGGACGCCCTGGATCCTTTCTTCAAGAGCTTGCGGGAGCTTGATAAGGGGGTCGCAGAGAAGGTTAGAGTGGCCCATTTTGGAGACTCTCACATCGCTGCCGACATCTTCACCGGGCGGATGCGAGACCGAATGCAGATGCGATTCGGGGACGGAGGGCGGGGTTTCCTTCTCCCTGGGCGCCCCTGGTCGGGGTACCGACCGGACAACGCATCTACCGGCCACACCGGAAGGTGGAGCTTTTCAAATGCGTTGTATGCCCGAACAAAGAGAACCGAGCATATTGGGAAGGGGATATTCGGCCTGGGGGGATTTGCTGCTTGCACTGAAGAGCCCGACGCTTCCCTTTTTGTGGAGTTGGCGCGCTCTGGAGAGATTCTCCTGGGAGAAGTCTACGCGGCAGCGGGGACGGAGGGTACGGCAACGGGGACGGAGGGTGGTCGGTTTTGTATTGAGACTCCTCGAAGGGCCGCAGAGTGCTTCGACACGAGGGGCGGTCGGGCTGCCTTAGGGGTCTACCCGTTTCGACTTGACCCCCTTGAGGACAAGCGCGTATCCATCGTTCAGAAATCCGGGGAGAACTGCTTTCTGGGGGTCAGCGTCGAGGACGACGCCCCGGGGGTAGTTTATGACAGCCTCGGAATCAACGGCGCCCGGCTCTCCACCTTGGGCAACCTCACGAGCCCTTATTTCGAAGAGATTCTCGTTCATCGAAAGTACAACCTGGTGATTCTCTCGTATGGCACCAACGAAACAGTAGGTCGTTCCTTTGACGCAGCCGGCTATTTGAAGAAGGGAGACGAGGTTCTCGGGCACCTGCTCGACTACCTGCCGGGAGGTGCCTGCCTCCTCGTGGGTCCCCCTCTGTTCAGCACCCCCAGGAGCAAGGGTGTGGTCCCCTCTCCTCACATCCACAAAGCCATTGAGGTCCAGAAGGAGTTGGCCGCGCGCCACAACTGCGCCTATTTCGACACCTACGCCTGGATGGGGGGGGACGATGCCCTCCAGAGGTGGGTGGATGCTCCCGGCGAGATGTTGGATGCCTTCCGTCGCAACTACCATCTGAAGTTGGACGTCGACCTGGTTGAACGCGCCGCCAAGGCCGGCTTCTCCCTGATATCTCGGGATCACGTTCACTATCGCCGGGACGGATACTACCTCCTGGCGGACCTTCTGTTTGAAGTGCTCATGCGGCACTACGAGGGGTACTTGCATCGAGTCTCCCAGGGGAGTGCGCAACAGACGAACCTCCTTCCACGACTGTCACGGAGGTAACCTGGCTGTATGCTGTTCAATTCGGGTC
>CALFHQ010000013.1 GCA_937876385.1 uncultured Pseudomonadota bacterium | reverse complement strand
GCCAGAATGCTCTGCAAGTATCGCTTCGCTTGACGGTTGTTTGGATTCTCGTCCAAAAGGTCGTAGAAGACCCCTTTGGCCTCTTCGTATCGATGCAACTTGTCGGCGAGGACCGCCCCCAATTTCTCCGACAGACTTCGACGCTTCGAATCCGTGGTGACGCGCTGGCGCTCCCTTCCCAGAACGTCGGCCAGGCGGTCGAACATCTCTGCGGTTTCGTAAAGCTTTCGCATGCGCCGAAACGCCCAGGGGTGATCGGGGTCCAACTCGTAGAGCCCTTCCAGGAACTCCGAAGCGTCCTCTTCATGCCCCTGCTGTTCCAGAGAAACCGTGGCCAACTCTTCTAACAGCGTCTTGCGCTGCTCTTCCACCGCCAGTGCCAACTGCCGTCGACCGATCTCCAGATACCCCTCGATGTTGCCTCGGGTACGGTACGCTTTGGCCAACAGCGACAACGCCTTCTCGTCCTCAGCGTTGAGAGAGACGACCTGCTCCAGATGCGGAATAGCGGCAGATTCCTGGTGCTGATATTCGATGAGCAGTCGGGCAATCTCCGTGTGCAACGACAGCCGAGTGGCATCATCCTCTTCAATGACCACCTGCTGCTCCAGGATCTCCGCCAACTCCCCCCATCGATTGTTCTTTCGGTAGTATTCTCCCAATGCATCGAGGGCTTCTCGGTTGTCCGGCGCTACCTGGAGGACTCTGCGGTCGATGTTGACCACCATCTCCGGCACCGGGAGCTTGTCCGTTGTGCTGTAAATCCCTCGAATCCGCTGGAGCAACTCCAGCTTCTCCTCACGGTCCTCGTCGGGGAGGCGGTCCACTCGAGCGGTGTACAACTCGATGACGGCGTGCCAGCGCTTAGCCTCCTCCAACATTCCGGTGAGCTCCTGGAAGGCGTCGTCGTCCTCAGGCACCAATACCAGGATCTTCCTCAGAGAGTCGATGGCCCGGTCAGGGCTGTTCAGGTGGTCCCGGGCGATCTCTGCCATGGACCGCAAGACATCAACCTTCAGATCTTCGGCAACCAGACTTTGACGGGTAGAGAGCACCGAGTAGAGCTTTCTCCAGTCTCCAGACTGACGATACAGTTCCTCGTAGAAAATGAGGCTGGCTTCGTTGCGGGGGTCGATGGACTTGATGCGGCGATACAACTTCTCCGCTTCGTCGAACTGATCGAGCTTGCGCCACCGCAGGGCCGCTTCCCACTCCAGATAACGCCGCTCCTGGCCCCGGTCGCTGCTGTCCTTGCGAGCCCGACCGAGGAGCTCCGCCATGGCCTCGTAGTCTTCGCAGTGGTTGTAAAGATTGACCGAGAAATCCACCACATCGGAGATCCCGGGAAATTGTTTGTACAGCTCCGAAATGGCCGCATAGCCACGCTTCCGGTCATCCAATTGCACCGTCGTGATGCGAGCCAACTCCTTCAGCAGCTCCTTTCGGGTCTCGTCGGTTCGGGCAAGCGTGACCCATTCTTCAAGCAGCGTCGAGAGGGTGTCCCAACGACCCTTCTCTTTGTATCCCAACACCAATTCCATGAAGACCGCTTCCGACTGCGTGCGGTCGAGGACCTCCTCGAGAAGAGGGATCCCCTCTCCATGCCGACCCAGTCGGATGAAGGCCCGGCCGAGCTTCTCTTTGATGACCACCCGCTCCTCATCAGTGGCTCCCCCCAACGACTCCTCGAGGGCATCGATGGATTCCTCCAGCTCTCTCTGAGTCTTCTCCACCAACTTCAACCCCTCGGCGGCCTTCTCCGTGAAGTTCCCCCCGAATCCCTTCAGGGCCTCGAAAGCCTCTCTGGCGGTGAGGACGCTTTGAGAACCAACCGCCGCATAGCCCAACTGCATGAGGGTGTCGGCCTGTCGGGGAAGTCCCTCTTCGGCCCTGGACTTCTGCTGCAGGAGCTGCACCAGAAGAGCGCTCTCTCGAGTCGCCTTGAGCATCTCCGCTGCTTGCCTGGCAGCATCCTCCGACGGCAGACGTTCAAATGCCTCCGTCAACAGAATCAGCGCTTCTTTGGTCTGACCTTCCTTGTCTGAGAGGAGTCCCGCCAACCGAACCTTGAGGTGGGCCTCAACGGTGGGGTCCGGTGCCGACTCGGCGTGGCGCCGGAGCACCTCGGGAATCAGCGCCTTGAATGTGGCCAGCTCTCCGCCATCCTGGAGGGACTCCGCTACGCTCTCCAAAGCCTCGTACAACGCTACGAAATCCCCCCGCTGGAGATGGAACGTGACGAGGTTTTCAAATGCGGTGGAGTCGGTGGGAGTTTCCTTCAGTTTCTCCAGGAGCTCCTGCTTTCGATTCATGGGCCTTCCCTTGAGTTGCCGAATTGATGCCAGTTGGTCGCCGGGACACACGAATCCCCAGGCCTACAGCAACCTTAACTCGATTTCAGAGGGGGTTCAACATTTAAGGGCGGGCTTGAGTCCATCCAGGTCCGATGATGGCGTCACAGTATGAGCCTGTAACCTCCACCCCGGGAAACACAACACATCCGTCCAGAGAGGCACCGCTTCGAACAACCGCTGCTCTCCCCAGAACCACGCCGGAATCCAGGCGGGACCCCGGTTCCACCACAACGTCGGGACCCACGTAGACACCAACGGAGGTCCCCGAAGGTTCATGACGTCGAACAGTGAAACGGCCTGGGGCACCCTCGGACACTTCCAAAAAAGCCCCCCGATTCACCCCTCGCAAAAGCGTTGGTCCAGAGACAATGTGCATCGATGCATCCAGATAACAGCCCCAAGTACCCAGATCTCTCCACGGAAAGGAAGCCAACTCCCCTCGAGGAGGGGCCGACGACGAGATCAGGGGAAGAAACACCTCAGTGACGACGCTGCAGGGACGCTGGGGAAGCATCCGGTAGGCCTCCGGTTCCAAAATGTAAATGCCGCTGAAGATACCGGCATCATCCCCCATCTGCCCCCCTCGACCGATGGCCTCCACCCGCCCTTGAGGGGTCACTCGGGTGGTCTTCAAAGTGGGGTTCTGATCGCCACGCTCAACCAGGAGAGAGGCCGCTCCACCCCACTCCCGGTGGCGCTTCACAAACCCCTCAAGGTCTGCATGAACCAGGATGTCCGAGTTCATCACCAACACGGGGTTCCCGTCGAAGTACTTCCTGGCCAGGGCGATTCCCCCGCCGGTCCCCATTAACTCCTTCTCCTGGGAGAGAACGATCTTCAGGGCACCTCCCAGGCGCTCTTCAATGGCTTCGAAGGCTCTCACCAACTGCGCACCCTCGTACCACACGTTGACGACGCAGCGCCGGATACCCAGCCGCACCAAACGACGCAGCGCAAACTCAATCAGTGGAATGTCGAAGAAAGGAATCAGAGGTTTTGGAGTGGTCAGTGTGGCCGGCTGAAGGCGAGTTCCCCTTCCCGCGGCCAGAATCATGGCTTCAAGGGGCGCCATCGGAGGCTAGAACACCACCGAACAGTAACCCACGAAATCCAGAGGGTCACCCATGGGCACGACTTCGTACGACGTGAGATGGGTCAACAACTCCCCATATTCCGAGCCCATCAGTCGGGCAGCGGTTACCGAGGCAGCGGCAGCACCGGGACAGCACGCATTGTAGTTGCTGAGGCCCTCTTCCAGGCAACCCTGGGGATCCAGGCTCACCAACTTGCTGATGAAGGCCGAATCGTTCTCCGTCTTGGCCCAACGGTGAGCCTTGTCACCGATACCGTACGGGGTGAAACCATACCGGGGACCGTAATGCGTCAGATCCGACGAACCAACAAAGACCGGGTTGCAATCGTATCGGCGCACGAACTCCATGATGAGGTCCACAACATCGAGGATGATGTCTCGAGGGGGAAGGTGGAGCACAGCAATACGGGCATTGGGGAACAGATGCTTTACCATCGGGAGTTGCACCTCGATGGTGTTGTCCGGTTGCCACGTCTGTTCATCAGCAACACGAAAGCGGAACGCCCCAGCCAGCCCTTGAACCAACTCTTTGTGAATCTCAACAGGCCCCAGAGGGGTCTGGAAACCATCATCTACGAAAATGAGGGAGCGTTGGTACTGGTGGACGTGGCCGCCAAAAAGAACAACCAGATCCGGCTTTCGCAGCGCCAGATTGGCCCACACTTCATAGGCAATGGCGCCCGAATAGAGCCACCCGGCGTGGGGTACCACCCCTGCGATGGGCGGCTTTTTCAGCTTCTGAGGCTTTTCAGCTTTGTCCTGGAACTCTGCCAGTTTCGCCTCGATTTGTTTCGGGGTGCCGGGGTACCAGGAACCAGCGAAGGTGCTTTTTACGAAGCCCATGGTCGATCCTCAAACGATTACACACTACATAGACCGCCTTTTACTACAGAACTTATGGAAACGTCAAGAAAAACCCGTGCCAACACTCTTACTCGACCCCCTCCGCTACAGCCTCGATTCCTTTTTGGAGCGGACTTCAAGCGGATTTCCCAAGATCCGCACCAATCAGGGCCAAGCGATCGAAAGACCCGCACATTCTTGCCCTGGAAACCACCAGATGGCATCAATAATGGAAAATGGCTCGAAGTCAGTGGCTCGAAAAGAAGGGAATCGACGCAGCCGGAGAGGCTAACGCCAGATGAGTTCTCCGGTGGGAGACAAGCGGCGGGCGTACACCCCTCGGTTGGAGCCGTCCTGGCCACTGCTGGCCCATACGACCACAAAGCTCCCGTCCTCGAAGACGTCCACCTTAGGATAGGTCTGGTCCCCAGTCACATACTTGTTTACAACCATCTCGTTGCCCTCCGGAGTCCCCGTGGCATCGTACAGCCTGGCGACGATATCAAACTCCGTGTCCACGCTGTCGCTCTCCCACACAGCCACGAATCCCCCGCCGGGCCGATGAGCAATGTCCACGTTGCGCTGATCCATCGCCGTCGTCTGATTGAGGAGGAACTCCGAACCCGTCGGCCCCATCGCACCAAACCGCTGACCCACTACCCCCAACCCCTCTCCATCCTGGGCCTGGCTTTGCCAGACAATCACGAATCCCCCCGTCCCCAAGGTCGTCGCCTGAGGGTAGGACTGGTAGCTGTATGTCGTCGTGTTGGCCTGAAACTCCAGTCCCGCCGGCTGCCCCGTTTCATCAAACATCTGGGCAAAAATCCCCCACCCGTCGTTGTCCTGGGAGAAACTTCCCCAGGTCGCCAGATGCCCCCCGGAAGCCAGCCCGGTGACCGCCGGCATGCCCTGATCGGCAATGGTGTACGAGTTTATCCGATGCTCCGGAGACACCGCACTGCCCTCGGCGTCGAAATCCTTGGCGTAAATCCCCTTGCCGCTCCCGTCCTGCCCCGAACTCTCCCACAGCACCGTGAAGCCTCCCGAAGGCAACCCGCTCACCGTCGGATTCTCCTGGGCATAGTCGGTGTACGAGTTGCACTGGAACTCCGCACCAGCCTTCACCCCCAGGCTCGTGTAGCGCTGCCCGTAAATTCCCGACATCCAGCCGTCTTGTCCGCTGCTTTGCCACACAACAACAAAAGAGCCGTTGGTCAGTCGAGCGATGGAAGGCTCCGTCTGGGAAGCGTTTTGGAACGTGTTGGCCAGAACCGAGGGAGAGGCCAGAGAACCGTCCCCCGGGAGCCAACGCAGCCGAATCCCGTACGAACCGGAATCCCCCTCGGAATCCTGGTAGGCGATCACGTAGTCCCCCGTGGAAAGGGCGATGACATCCGGCAACTCCTGGTTCCCGGAGGTGTTGTCGTTTACCAGAAACTCTGTGACCTGACTCCCTGTGCACCCATCCCACTCCACGTCGTTGTCATCGAAACACTGGACCCCCGGCTCGGGGCACGAACCAACCACGCAAGCGGCCTGCTGCCCGCAAGAACCACAACTACCGCCGCAACCATCGCTTCCACACTCCCGCCCTTCGCAGGCGATGAAGGTGCACAGGTAGCTCTGGCACTGCTCCCCGCAACCACACATGGCACACAACCCGCCGCAACCGTCCGAGCCACATTCCTTGTCCTCGCAATCCGGGATGCAGATGCAGGTGCCGTCAGCGGTGCAGGTGTGATACACGGGACACTCTCCACACTCTCCCCCACAACCGTCGTCTCCGCATACTTTCTCGAGACAATCGGGGATGCACTTGCACTGTCCAGCCTCGCACACAGCGCTGACTTCGCAGACCCCACAGTTGCCTCCGCACCCATCTGCCCCGCACTCCTTTCCGTCGCAAGTGGGCTGGCAAACGCAAACACCGTCGTCAGAACAGAGGCTATCTTCAGGGCAGTCTCCACAGCTTTCGCCGCACCCATCGTCACCACACTCCTTCCCGTCGCAGCTTCCTTCACACTGGCAAGTCCCTTCGACGCACTCCCCGTTTCCAGAGCACTCTCCACACGTTCCATCACAGCCGTCGTCGCCGCACTCCTTCCCACCACAATCTGGAACACAAACCGGGAGACACAGCCCCTCGCTGCACTCTTCTCCTTCCTCGCACTGCCCGCACTCCCCTCCACAGCCGTCGTCACCGCACACAGAGTCGCCGCAGACGGGGATACACCCCTCCACGCACGAGCCCTCCTCGCAAACAAATCCGCTGGCGCAGTCACCGCAGGTTCCACCGCATCCATCGGAGCCACACTGTGCACCAGCGCACGTGGGGATGCATCCGTCGGCAGTCTGGCAGCGGTTGTTTTCGTTGCATGTCAACCCCTCGGCACAACCGGGGCATTGGCACCCGTTGAACTCCCCGCACATCTCCTGGCAAGTCACCAGGCACTCTTCAGCAGAGGGAGCATTCCCCTCGGAACCGCAACCCACAACCAAAAGCAATGAAACGACAATCAAAGGGACGAAAAGGGAGCGCATCGGGTTCCTCCAAAGGGTGTTTGAATCCCACTCAAGAGTAAACAGGCACTGCAAAATCGCAAGAGAAAAGGGGGAGCACGAGCCCCTTGAACTTGGAATAGACCGCGGGTAGGATACGTCCAGCGACTCGAAACTTCTGATGGGGGGTAACATGAAATCCTGGCTCCTGATGGCAATGGCTCTGATTCTGGCAGTTCCCGCAAACGCTTCAGCCCAAAACGCATCCGAGGAAGAATGGAAGGCTCTCAAGTCGGTTTATGCCAAACGCGCCGACAACGCCTCTCATGTTCAAGCCGCAAAGGAAGCGGCGGCCCTCGCCGACAAGTACCCCGAAGACCGAAAGGCCCAACTCTTCTGCGCCATGACGTCCTACTACGCGGCTCACCGCCAGAAGGACTCCAAGAAGAAAGAGAAAATAGCCAAGGCCGGTGTCAAGTGCGCCAAACGAGTCCTCAAGGCAGACAAGAGCGACTATGAAGGACGGTACTGGTGGGCAATGACCTACGCAAAATCGAAGGAAGCGGAAGGAATCGCCAAGCTCGCCGAGAAGTCGGTGCAGGTGAAGAAGTATCTCGAGAAAATGATCTCCGACCAACCAAAACGATACGAAGGGTACATGATGCTCGGTGCCCTCTATCGAGATCTCCCGAAGTGGATCTCCTGGGGCGACCCCAAAAAGGGACTGGAACTCCTCGAAACAGCATTGGAGTTGGCGCCAAACGATCCCGAAGTTCTCCTCGAAGTTGCCGCTGCCTACGCCAAAATGGGGAACAAGGAAAAGGCCGCTAAACTTTACGACCGCTGCATCAATGACAGCGTGTCCCCCAAAGACAAGGATTGGGAAACCGAAGACGCCCGAGCTTACGCCAAGAAGATGAAGGCCGAACTCTAGAAACCAAACCTTCGGAGCATCCACGTGAGTCGACCCACATCCCACATCCTCCTCGGAATCGATGCCGGAGGAACCAAGACTGAATGTGCCGTGGTATCCCTTCGAGATGGACAGTGCCGACGCATACTCGGCCCCCCGTCAAACTACCAATCGGTTGGAATTCGCGCCGCCAGTGACGTATGGAAACGCCTCATCGCACAAGCCGTCGATGGGCTCGATGCATACGGTTCCGATATCGCAGCCGCCGGCCTCGGTATCGCCGGGCTGGACCGCCCCAAAGACGACACCGTGATTCGAAAGGCCTTCACCGACCTCCTCCCCGGGGTACCCTTCGAGCTGCTCAACGACGCCTACCTGGCTCTGCGCGGAGGGACCTCCGATGGCATGGGGGTCGCCGTTGTGTCGGGAACCGGGTGCAACGCCATGGGGATGAACTCAGACCACCTTCGCTTTCGAGTCGGAGGATTGGGGGCCGAATTCGGAGACGTGGGCAGCGCTTACGATATCGGGATTCGAGCCATGCAGGCAGCATTTCGCTCATTGGATGGCCGAGGCCCGGAGACCGTCCTGGTCTCCCTCGTGAAGGAGCGGTACGCCCTGGACAGACTGGACGACCTCGTGGATTTCTTCATCGTGGATTCGAAGCGCATGGGCGAACTGGATCCCGGCATGCTGGCTCCCCTGGTCTTTGAAGCAGCCACGGGGGGAGACCCGGTGTCCATCCAAGTTCTGCAGTGGGCCGGCGGAGAATTGGCCCTCTCAGCCAGAGCCGTCGCTCGAGAACTGTTCTCGCAAACCGAGGTTTTCCCACTGGTGATGGGGGGAAGCGTCCTTCAGAAAGGCTCCTCCCCACACCTGCGAGATGCCCTCGTCGGTCAGGTTGCGGCCGAATTTCCCAATGCAGCGCCAGTGGTGCTGAGACTTCCCCCCGTTCACGGAGCCCTCAGGTATGCCCTGGACGTGGCAAGGGAGGTCCAAACGAGCCAATGGATCATTTCCCCCGATAGAGACTACGATCTGCTGCTGGATTCCTCATTAGAGGAAACCTCCACGACGGAACTCATCGGGTAGCTTCTAAAGTTGGGAGTTTACATGCGGATTGCGGTGGTCGGTGGTGGAAGTACGTACACCCCAGAACTGGTGGAAGGGTTGGCCTTCTGGCAGCTTCGAGGGGGGGCGCATACAGTTGTCCTCTACGATGTCAACGCCTCACGGCTGGAGACAGTGGGACGATTCAGCCAGAAACTCGCCCGGACCATGAACTCCGACCTCTTGGTGGAACTCACCACTGACTTTGATGCAGCAATCAAGAACGCCAGCTTCGTCATCTTTCAAATACGCGTCGGGGGACAGCAGGCCCGCCACGACGATATTTTGATGGCAGCGAAAGAAGGAGTCGTCGCAGAAGAAACCCTCGGAGTAGGCGCTTTGGCCATGTGCCTCAGAACACTCCCCCCGATTCTGGAAATGGCTCGCAAGGTGCGAGACACAAACCCCAAAGCGTGGATCATCAATACCACCAGCCCAACAGGGATGATCACCGAGGCCATCAGCCGCTTCGCCACCACCCGGTGCGTCGGATTGTGCAATATCCCACGGGAATTCCAAATGGACATGGCCCGGCACTTCCGAGTAGAACCCGAACGAATCGAACTGGATTGGGTCGGATTGAACCACCTGGGTTGGGCGCGACAGATTCGAGTGGACGGCAAAGATCGGTTGCCGTCGGTGCTTGACTCCATCGCCAAAAACTACGGTCCAAGGCTGGCACCGGGCGTCGATTTCCCCATTTCCCTCCTTCGAGGGCTCGGGATGATTCCGTCGCAATACCTCCGTTACTACTACATGACCGAAGAAATGGTGGAACGAGAGCGCGCTGCGAGCCAGACTCGAGCGCAGGAAGTCATGGCATTGGAGAAGGAACTCATCGATTACTATGCCAGAGAAGATACAGAGCTTAAGCCGGTGAGCCTCTCGGAACGAGGGGGAACCTGGACTTCTCGATGCGCTGTAGAGGTCATGGAAGCTCTCACCCAGCCTGAACCTAAGACCCTTGTGGTGGACACCTTGAACATGGGCGCCATCAACGGCCTCCCAGGCGACTCCTGCGTGGAAATTCCGGCGACCGTGAACCACCGAGGGATTTTTCCCATGGCTGTGGGAGACCTGGGCGAATCCATCATGGGATTGGTCAGGCACGTCAAATCGTACGAACGAATGACCCTCGAAGCGGCCATCTCTGGTGACCGCAGAAAGGCCCTCATCGCATTGTTGAACAGCCCTCTCGTGCCCTCCTTTGGGCACGCCGAGCGGCTTCTGGACCGTCTGACAAGGCGCGGACTGTTATAGGAGGAACTGGACATGGCAAAATTGGCAATCAATGGCGGAACTCCGGTGAGACATAAACCCTGGCCCCAATGGCCCGTCCGAGATGAGCGGGAAAAGGCGTATCTGCTCAAGGC
>CALFHQ010000012.1 GCA_937876385.1 uncultured Pseudomonadota bacterium | reverse complement strand
TTCTTTACGAATCTCGCTTTCTACGCCGCTGACAGTCTGTCGTCGCCAAACCTCGCTGCTCGCAGCATCCCTCCAGGGAAGCTGGACTTCTTCTTTGGCTACATTCATCGATTGCGCGGGTGCTCCGACCGGCCTCGAATCGAACCGGAACGGGTGCGGACTTTTGCGGAACTGGAGAGCGATTCGTCCCCGGTGAACGGTCGAGTCGTCGTTGTCGCATTCTGCAAGGACTTGCGCCCACCTCCGGTTTGGATACCCGAAAGCAGGCGCGGGGAGCTGGCCAACCTCGCTGCCTGGGTACTCAGCCAGGGGCGCCAGTGGGACAACTGCGAGGAAGTTGCTTCGCAGTTCGTTGGGTTTGAGACGCTGAGTTGGCCGGGTGTGGTCCTGGCCCGCCGGAATGGAATGGGCAAGTCGGTGGGAGAATGGAGCGCCATCATGGAACACTCCTTCTCACAACTCCATCCCGGGATTCTCAAACTCAGCCAGAAGCCGTAAGCTCGTTCAGGTTCTATTGGGGGGGACGATGGAGCGCCATCAGTTCGTGGCGTTTCTCTGCTGCTGTCTCTTCTTCTTCAACTGCTTCTTCAAGGCCTTCTTGTTTCCCTTCGGGCGAGCCGGAACCGAGTTCGAATCCCGCTCCGTTCCGTCTTCTTCAGATGCATTCTTCGGCTCTTCCAAGACCAGCTTCCCGGCTTCAATTTCGTCCAATTCCTGGGCGAATTCCGTCTCAATGAGTTGGACGAAGTAGTTCTCCGGCTTCCAACCCACGACACGGGCCACTTCGCGGCCGTTGCTGTAAGCGACGATGGTGGGGGTCCCACGAACTCCCATCTTTCCGGCGGCCTTCGGGGCCTCCGCAGCGTTCAATTCACAGACCTTGACCTTGCCCTTGTACTTGTTTGCCAGGCTCACGATGGTCGGAACCAATCGCTGGCAGGGCTGACAGCCCGGGCCCCATACGTCCACCAGGACGGGCCCTTTGTACTCCGTGACTTCGGTCCGGAAATTGTATTCGTTCAGGGGCGTAGGCCCGATCTTCGATTCAAAAACTTTTTTCAACCAACCCATGGTACTCCTCCTCTCAATCTTGTTGCCACGAAACGGTAGAGCCACCCAGGTCGAGATTCGTTACAACACAAGTTTCAGATGCGAAACAAGCCGACGACTGTTTGTGGGATTGGCGAGGCGGCTCAGGCGACCTGGCAGTTGTTTCGTCCGGCGTTCTTGGCTTTGTACAAGGCCGCATCCGCCAAAGCAAGGAGAGCTTGCGAATCGTCCGTATCGCTCGGGTACGTTGCGATGCCTACGGAGATCGTTACACCCTTCCCGTCGAGATCGTCGAAGCGGTGATCCGCTACTCTTTGTCGAACTCGTTCTCCCAGGAGGGTCGCTCCCTGGGTGTCGCACTCTTCTAAGATGGCCACGAACTCTTCTCCACCGTATCGAGCAGCGAAGTCGACTTTTCGTACCGCGTCGTTCAAGGTGGTCGCAATCTGCTTGAGGACGACATCGCCGATGGCGTGCCAGAAGTTGTCGTTGACCCCTTTGAAGTGGTCCACGTCAACAAACAGAATCGACAGCGGCTTCTTTGAGCGGTCGCTACGATCGATGGCTTCGGTCAGGCGGCTTCGGAATGCTCGCTGGTTAGGAATTCCGGTCAATGCATCCCGAGTGGCCATACGCTCCAGGGCGTTGTTGGCTTCGGTGTTCTTCAATACGCTGGCGGAGAACTCTGCAAGGAGTTGCAGAGGAACCAACTCCTCTCGATCCGGTCTTCGCTGGCTGTCCACGAAGAGCAGGAACCCGACGGCCTCTTCGTTGGTCAGCAGTGGAAGCAGAAGGCATTCTTCGCCAACATCAAGCTCCACCTCGACGCTCGCGCCAAAAGGCTGAGGCATTCGCGGTTCGAAAATGTATTTCGGGGGCAATGGACCGCCGGCGTTGGAAGCGAGCCCACACAACGAGCCTTTGAGCTGGAACTTCTGTTCCATGAGGCCCATGAGGTCTTTCCGGGTCACACCGACAATTTCGAAATCGGAGGACTCGGGAGACACTCGGTGGGCCAGGATGGCCGTCTGGAAAGGAGCAAACGCCAAGGCCTGGCGCATGATGATCTCATACACCTGTTCGAAAGCTCTGGCAGTGCCCATCTCTCGGGCCAGGTCGTTGAGCGCTCGCATCTGCGACGACATCACGATAGCCGACTTCAGGCGGCGCTCATTGGCCAAGGTCTCTTCCACAACTGTCGCCAACTTCTTGACGATGACGTTGTCAGGAAGGAAGAAAGGATCGTCGGTTTGCTTGTCAAAGAGGAAGGCACCGGCCAGAGAATTGCGCAGGAACACCGGCACGGCGAGAAATCCACTGATGGTCACCGGGCGTCTATACATCGGAACGTTCTGAGGCATTCGGGGATTGTACCGCAGTGCCACATGCGTCCGGGAACGCTTGATGGCAGCAAGCCGGGTCTTGCTCAACACAATGGGTTCGTGGGACAGCAACTCGGGAGTATCCGAGATAGCGTCTACCGGAACCAGACGATCATTGTTGTCGTCGTACCAGCAGAACATCGCAGTGCGAGCGTGGAGGGCCTTCTTGGACATGAGGAGAAGGTTGCACGAGATTCCTTCTGCAGTGCTCACAGGTTGCAGCGCTGAGCTCACAGGACTCGGCGTGATGCCATCGGCCAAGCGCTCCCCGACGCGAACTCGAGCAGACATCTGCCCCTGGAGTTCCCTTTTCTGGTTGGTGGCACTGCGCAGCACTTGC
>CALFHQ010000011.1 GCA_937876385.1 uncultured Pseudomonadota bacterium | reverse complement strand
AGGGAGAGACCCTGTTCCACCAGTTCCTGTCCTTTTTGCATCGCCAGGGCTTACTGGGGGGCGATCACTACCGTCTGGGGCCGCTGCGGGATGCCCTGAAGTCAGCCATCTCCCAGGAGGTCTACTGGACCCGTGAAGGGTTCCCTTCGCACTCCATTTGTGTGTCCGACGGTACGAACTTGATCGGGGCCACTTTGGGAAGACCGGTACACATGAAGGTACTAAGCGGGTTGTCGGGCTGCGATCTGTGTGGGGGAAATGTAGACGGTGAGTCACTGGACCACCCCCACCTGAAAGGGGTCGCCATACTTGACACGTCAGCATTGCCCTCTTCCGAATGGGAGACGGTAGCGCCCGACTCAATCTTCCAGGTGAATCACGAATTGAAAGTGGAGACCTACTCGATTTGACCCCGGTGGGATTCGGGATCCGCACAAGGGGCTCTTATTTCTTCGCGGCCCTTTCCTGGCGCTTTTTGTCAGCCACCTTCTTCATCCGTTCCTTGTGCTTTTCCTGTCGTCGCTTCTGATTTGTGATGCGGTCGATGTCTCCTCTACCCATAGGTCGCGCCTCCTAGCGTGTTCAAAAACGTGCGGTCATTATAGGTAGAAGTGGGGGAAGGTCAAGGACAAAAGGTGCCGCAGGAAAGAAGGGGGCAATCAGAGGCGTGGGCGAACTTGTCAGGGCACTTCGTGTGTGGTAAAAGCACTGAAGCTTTGGAAACGAGGAGGCGAATCATGCTTCGAAGCGCTTGTTTGTCACTGATTGTCGTTGGAGTTCTCTTTGGCGCCGCAAACGCAAATGCGCAGCAGACTTCCCAGGAGAAGGCGGACGTCCTCTACCAGCAGGCGCAGCAGCTAAGCAGCGCAGGCAAGTATGAGGCAGCACTGCCGCTGTTTGTTCAGGCCTATTCCACCTATCCCCAGGCCAAATATACCTTTGGAATCGCTACCTGCTACGAAGGCTTGGGTGATCTTCCACATGCCCTGGATGCTTACGAGCAGTTCAACCAGTACGAGCCCAATCCCGAGGTGCTGAACCGGGTGAAAGCTGAAGTAAAGAAGATCAAAGACAAGCTGTCGAAGGAATACGGAGAGATCTACGTCTTCAGTTCCCCCAGCGGCTCCCAGGTTTTCGTTGGAGAAATCTCCAAACACAATCTGTACAAGACTCCCGTTCGCCGATGGCTGAAAGCGGGTGAGCACTCCGTCTTTTTTCAGAAGACCGGCACCATGCCTCGAGAACTCAAGGTCAAAGTGGAGAAAGGGGAGCACCTGTATATCTACGCCGGACTAAAATCCAATAAGTAGGTCTCGTGCTACCTGCTATCTCTTACGACCTTCGGCCAGGAAGGTCACCGTGGGGGCTACCGCCTCTCGCTGATACCCAAATTGTAGTTGCAGATTCTCGATTACCGCCTCTGCTGTGCTTCGGTCTTCTTCGGTGTTCTGGGCCTCGGATAGGACTTCGAGGACACTTTGCAGGGTGTAATCGATGTCTTTGGCGCGATCCGCAAAGTAGGCCTTTCGCATGGTCTCGTAGCGCTGCTTGAACAGCTCGATATAGTGGGGCGCTTGCCCTGGGCTATCCAGGGAGAAGGAGGCAATTCTCCCCATGAATTCCTGCCGAGCCCGGGAGGGCTCGTCGGTGATGTTCCAGCTCTTCTCCATGTCCTTCAGGAACTCTTCGTCGGCGGGTCCAAACCTGTGAGTTACCGGGTCTTCCACCTGCTCCTTCTTGAGGAAAGCGGAGGCGTGGGTGGCGTACCGCAGGAAGATGCGTTCGAATTCTTCGTCGGTAATCAGTCCCATGGCGCTCTTGAATTCGTGTTCAATGCGTTCGAAGTATCGCTCTTTGACCCCCTCGAGGAGCTTGCGGGCGTCGTTATATTCGCTGTCGCCCGGGAGCTGGAGGAACTCATACAAGGCAGGATTTTGGATCAACTCTTCCAACTCCTCAAACACCCGAACGGGGTGAAGAGTGGCGTAGGCCGGGTCGTGGGCAGCATTCAAGAGGGCGGTTTTGATCTCTCGAGCCGAAGCTCCAATGGCCCCTTCGTAATCTGGACGACTGTCGTATTCGGCAATGAGGGCTGAGATGTGCGCCTTGAGCTCCTGGCGAACATCGAAGGGGAAATCCGCCGGGGCGGTTCCGGTAGCGTAAAGGTCTGCCTTCTGGAGAGGGGTCAGGATGGCGACGGCGTCTCGAATGGCGCTGGGATAGGCGTCTTTCTCAGGGCGTCGAAGGCGTGTCAGGACGGCCCAGAGGGCTCCCACGAACAGTGCATGGGGAGCGATGGGCTTGCCCACCACCGAGGGGGTGACGAGTTGTTCGTAGATTCCCTCTTCCACCCTGTAGTTTCGAATGTAGGGGACTCGAACCAGCTCCATTCGTCCTTTGAACGAGGAGAAATCGGGGCTCTTGGTGAAGGCCATCAGGTACTTGTCGTTGGTGGTTCCCATCAAGATGACATCCAGGTAGAGGATGACTCCGCCCACCGTAATTCGGCTGTTTTCGCAGGTCCCCAGGAGGTACTTGAAGGCGTCTACGGGGCGCTTCAAAAGGTCGCTGAACTCCACCATGCCGCGGTTGCCGTCGATGAGGTCTCCCGACATCTGGTAGAGGGAGAGGTGCCGCAGCACCGGGGGGAGAGAACCGTAGCTCTCATCCATGGTGACTTGTCTGGCCTGGGCATCCACATGCATCTGGGGTTCGATGGTGACCACCCCTTCCCGGTATCGACGGGAGAAGTAGAATCGCTCCACCTGGATGTGGGCGAGGACTCGTTTGAGGTCCCCACCGTAGGAAGCCAGCAGGGTATCGAAGATGCGACGGGACAGCGGGGTCAAGTCCCCGTTTACGAGGTAGTCGGAGAAGCGAAATCCGGCGGGGAGGGTGTTTGATGCGGTGAGCTTGTCAAAGAGTGGTTTGCGCTGATCCTTGGGAATGAGGAAAAGAGGGTGGTCCCGCATTTCAGCGGGGAGACGAGCTGCAATCTTGTCTTCTTCCAGGAATGCGTAGGAGTCGATGAGGGGCTCTTCGTGCCCCTCATTCTCGAATCCCAGCCGTTTCCCGGACACAGTGCCTCGCGGGAACACCCAATTGAAGGTGTAAACCGCCCCTTCATCATGATGGGAGTAGTGGACCATGGCTCGTGCCAGGCATTGGACAAAGGAGGTCTTGGCGGAGCCGTTGGGGCCGTGGAGGAGGATGAGTCGATTGCTGCGGGCTTCTTTGGCCAGGTTGGACAGCACCTCGTAGAACTCGGTTTGCACTTCTTCCTGTCCAATGAGGCGATCCCGTCCTCCGTCGAAGGGGGTGTCGAACAGGGAGAAGCGGTCGTAGGTCTTCTCCGGGCGCTCCACCGCTTCGACGCCGAAGTGGTGTATTGCGTCCATGAGGTATTGGGCCGCATTTCGGGCGAGACGATGGGGTTCTCCGTCGAGGAGCCCCAAGTACTGGTCAAACGAGAGGACTCGCTTGTGAGCGATGAACTCCTTTCGTGACTGCTCGTTGAGGTTGTTCAGGAAAGAGAGTGTATCCATGATGGTTCCTCTGCTGGTTCATCGTGACCGGTTTTCAAATGAAGAAGCCGAACAGAAGGGGAATTGTTCTCTACTCCCCCACGACGCTTACATCAAAGGTCGCCTAGCGAAACA
>CALFHQ010000010.1 GCA_937876385.1 uncultured Pseudomonadota bacterium | reverse complement strand
CCCATCCCCGGAGCCACTGGAGTTGCGCACCGTGCCATCGGAATCGATGCTCCCCACCGATGATCCGCTTCCATTTCGAACCGTCATGCTGCAGCGCTCCATGGCAAACGCCGGCGACAAGATCACCGTTCCCAGGACTCCAATCATCGCTGCCATTGCGACGCTCAATGGTCTTCGCATCCAAAACCTCCGTAGCGTTGTTTGCCTCAATGTGAAAGTACTCAGCGGTTCCCTTTGAGGCAAGGGCAATTGCCAGCCCCGCAATTCGTAGTTACAGTTGCATGGAGTCTCCCGACAACCGGGCGTCTTGAGGAGGAGCACCATGCAGCCTGAGATTCACATGAGTTGGCCCGCCATGTTCCTGGCCGTCGTTGCCAGCTTCGCCATTGGTAGTGTCTGGTACGGAAAGCTGTTTGGGAAAGCGTGGGCCAGAGAGGCCGGCTTCCCTGCAGATTGGAAGCCCAAAGTGCTGGACATGATTCGGGGAAGCGTCCTGAATCTTGTCGGTACCTTCGTGATGGTCTTTGTCATGGCGCACTTCGTTCAGGTATGGCGCCCGTCCACCTGGAATGCGGGAGAGGACATGCCCAACATCGTCTATGGGCTCATCGCGGCTCTCTTTGCCTGGGTGGGATTCGCCGTCCCAGTGCTCCTCAACCCCGTAGGCTACGAGGGTAAGAGCTGGCGCTACTTCATGATTGGAGCCGGCTATCAACTCGTCTCTCTCCTCACCATCGGCACAATTCTCTCCCTTTGGAACTAGATTCGTCCTGGCTTCAGTTCTTGCCCCACAAGCCCTGCGACGCTAGAGTGGCGAAACGAACATCCTCATAGAAAACGGGGGCAATTGATGACTCGACCCTTACCCTTTCTTCTCCTCCTTTGTTTTGCCGGCTTCCTGGTTGGATGCTCTTCAAGCGACGCCCCAAGAGACATCCTCACCGACACCAGCTTGATGGATGCGCAATCAGACAACGACAGTGGAGACACCCTCGACGCTGCCCAATCCAAGCTTTCTTCCTTGTGTCCCGTGGGTTCCCCTTTGGACGTCACAGTTCCCATCCTGCCCAGGCCCCTGGAAGTGACCTTGTGGACAGCCAGTCTCGTGACTCTCTCGGGGGATCTACACGTCGTCGGTGATGAGTTCTGGCCCGATGTCCCCATCTCCGAACTGTTCACCCGCCTCCCCTACTCCCGCAAAGAATCTGGAGACCTCTCGTTGGTGTTCCACTCCCCGGAAGATGCCGCAGAGTTGGAAGCCGTTTGCGAGATGGACATTCCAGATGAATCGGGGTTCTATCTCGCCACCATGGAGAGGGACGGAGGGTGGGAGCTTCACCTCTTTGCGACGGACTCCGACGGAGCCTTTCGAGGGTTCAAGACCGCCAAACAGCTCCTGGGCCGATTCGAGCCGACCCTTATTGGAGAGGCACAAATCCTGTCCAAAGCCACCCACCGACTGGTTGGAGTCACCGAAGGATTCTACGGGAAGCCCTGGGGTGACGAGGCAAGAATCGATATGATGCGGGAGTTGGCCGACGTGGGATTCAACCTCTTTGTCTACGCTCCAAAAGCCGAGGCGATGATCAATGCTGCCTGGATGCAGCCATACTCAGACTCCGATCTGACTTACCTCTCTGACCTTCACAAGGCAGCCACGAGCCAGGGAATTCGGGTGTGCTGGCAGCTTCACACGGGACTGGCCGTGACCTTTTCAGACCCGCAGCACTATGCCTGGATGCTGGACAAGTTCCGCTCCGTGGGAAACCTTGGATACGACTGCCTCGTGCTGGCCTTTGATGACATCAACAAGCTTCAGACAGGGCCAGACAAGCTGGCCTACACCGACTACACAAATGGACAGATAGACTTTGCCAATCGCTTGGCAGAGGACCTTTCCACGGAATTCCCCGGAGTCATGCTGGGGTTCGTTCCCATCGAATATTTCACCCATCACGAGGATGCGGCCACTGATCTGGCCCGCCTGGGAGCCGAGCTGGACCCTCGCTGGGTAATTGCCTGGACCGGTCCAGACGTCATCTCCACCACAGTCGCCGACTCGGACATCACAGACATTTCCAACCTCCTCGGAGGGCGAGAGGTCTTCTTTGGTGACAACTACCCTGTCAACGACGCCGTCCAGGATGGCGCCCGATTGCATTTGGGACCCATCACCGGCCGAGATGCCACCGCTGCCACAGCCACCTACGCCGTCTCGTTCAACGCCATGAGCGAATCCTACGCTTCCCTGCCGGCACTGGCCACCGCAGCAGACTGGGCTACTCGACCAGACATCTACGATCCAGCAGTCTCGGTCGAGACGGCCGCGGCCCTCTATGCTTCGCCCACTGCCTCGTGGGCCTTTGGGACCTTTCTTGCGACCAACCGAAGCAAGCAAATGCTTGGGTCAGAAGATCCCGACACCGAAGCCATAATCCACGATTTTGAAACAGCGGTGGAAAGCGGCGAGGAGATCGAATCCACAGGGCTCTCCCTGGCCATCTGGTTTGCCAACCTGGTGGAAGCCGGTACCTTCGACGAAACCGATATCTACCCTCCGCTCCTGGAAGAGATCCTTCCCTGGTTGAAGGAAGCGGCCCTGGTGGGAGAGGCCGGAGTCCTAGCAGTCAAAGCCCGCTCCCCCCTGGACGAACTCACCCAGGAAGACACCAACCGCCTGAACGAACTGGTCACCGAATTCACCACAAGCCTCGAAATCGTCTCATCAGAATCAGTCCTCGATTGGATCGGGGCCATGGGAGAAGCCCAGCGCCAGAACCCATAGGGGTCGGAGCGGCGACGGCGACGGCGACGGAAACGGCGACGACAGGGCAGGACGGGGAGGGTCAGAGGATGAAGGGGATCAGGGCTTTTCGTTTGGTTGGATAGTCAGGAAATTGTTCTTTGTACCAGCGGTGGTTGGAGAAGGCTCTGGGGGCGAGGTTTGCCAGGGTCCAGACGGCAAAGGAGAGGCCTGCCAGGGACCAGGTGGCGATGGCCCAGCCGATCCATTCGATGGATTCGCCCATGTAGTTTGGGCATGAGACGAAGCGGTACATCCCGCCGTGGGGGATTTTGTATCCCGTTTCGCCGGGTTTTCTGAGGTTTCTCAAGATGTGGTCTGAGTGGAGGTTGATGGCGAAGCCGGTGACGAACAAGGCGGCTCCGACGATGAATCTGGGGTCCGTGAGCCACTCCACGCTGTACTCTGGTGCCATGTGGAAAAGCCACCCACCGTTTACTCCTGCATTTACGGCGTTGAACATCATGGAGAAAACCACGATGGCGAGGGGCATGGGAGCCCCTTTCCCCCGCATCAGAAACGGGAAAACGAATGTACGCTGAATGTAGTGAACCTCCCACATCACCAAGAACACGATGGCGACGGTCCCCTGGTTCTTGCCGAACACAAAGAGGGTGGCCACGAGGGCTGGGGAGAGCACCTCCATGAAGATCCATCCCAGGCGCGCCGGCACCATGGGTCCCCAACCCTTCCTGGCGTGTCGCCCATAGGGCGCCGTCACGAAAAACAGGGCGATGAAGGTGACTACCGCCACGGACAACCACCCGATGACGAAGCCGTTGAAGGTGAGTTCGTCCATGAAATCAGCCCCCTTTCTTGAGGAGGCCACGCTCCTCGAAGCTTTGATACACTGCCTTTACGGTGTCCAGCAGAGGTCTGGGCGAGTAGCCCAGTTCATCTCGTGCCTTGTCATTCTCGATGGTCTTGTTGGCTCGCAAGGCAGCGAGAGACTCGGAGGTAAACAGGGGCTCTGTTTTCGTCAACGACGCCCACGCTTCCGCAAAGGGGGCAACGCTTCGACCCAGCCACATGGGGGTTACCATTTTGGGAGGGGGCACCTTCGTGACTTCTTTTGCCAGGTCTCCCAACTCGGCCACTGTGGCGTAGTTTCCCGAAAGGAGGTACATCTCTCCAACACGTCCTTTCTCTTCGGCAGCGAGAGCTCCGGCTACGATGTCTCGAACGTCCACCCAATCAAACCCACCTTCGATGAGTCCCAACAGCTTTCGATGGTACAACTTCAAGAACACCTGCCCCATGCGAGACGGCTTGAAGTCGTTTGGTCCCAAAACCGCCGTGGGGCATACGATGGTGGCGTTGAGCCCCTGCTCGACCCCTTTCAGAACCTCGGCAATCCCCCCGGCCTTGGAGCGATCGTAGGGAAGGCCGTCGTCGCTTACTCGAGTGCGAGTTTCATTCAAGGGTTCGTCCAAAGGGGACTGCTGAAAGGCGTGAATGGAGGCAAAATGGACCAGGCGCTTCACCCCACATTCGAGGCAAGCTGACACCACGTTGGCGACCCCTTTGACGTTGGTATCCTGGACCAACCCTCCCATCTCGCCGGCGACGGAGATGAGCGCTGCCAAATGAAACACAGTATCGGCGCCGGCAAAGGCCTTGACCAGGGAATCTCGATCCCGGACATCTGCCTTCACTTGTTCCACATCCAACCCTTCTAAGGCCTGAACATCGTCTCGAACACCGCATCGCACCGTTCGTCCTTGAGCCAGCAGCTCTCGAACGAGATTTCCACCCACGTGCCCGGAGGCACCGGTTACCACTGTGGTCATATGAACTCCTTTCGATTCTAAACAGAGTCATCTCGACCAGCGATCACCCTCGTAGGCTGCGTCAATCGGCTGATGGCTTGCTCGAAGTACCAAATGTACGCCTCCGCCACCATATGCACCGATTCCCTTGCCTCCGAGGCGTTCACTGCCCGAGTTAACTCTGTTTGGTTGCCAGACACCAGGTAACGTGTTTTCTTACTGTCCCAACAACCCACGCCGCTTCAGTAGCGGCTCAATTTTGGGTTCGGCGCCCCGAAAGCGCTTGTACATTTCCATCTGGTCTTCACTTCCACCTTTGGACAAGACCTCCTTGCGGAATGCATCTGCGGTCTTGCGGTCGAAGAGTCCGTTTTCTTTGAAGGCTTCAAAGGCATCGGCATCGAGCACAGCGGCCCAGATGTAGCTGTAGTATCCGGCCGCGTAGTAGGAGCCGGCGAAGATGTGTCGAAAATAGGGACTCTTGTAGCGACTGACGACCTCGGGGAGGAGTTGAATGGCCTTCATGGACTGATCTTCAAAGACGTCCACATCGACGGTGTCACCGAAATTCTTCGAGTGCCAGTCCATGTCCAGAATGGAAGCGGCCAGATACTCCACGGTGCCGAATCCCTGGTTGAAGGTGCCGCTCTTTTCAATTTTTGCGATGAGTTCGTCTGGAATCGGCTCGTTGGTTTCGTAGTGCCGAGCGTACATTTTGAGAACTTCCGGCTCGGAGGCCCAATTCTCCATGATTTGCGAGGGG
>CALFHQ010000009.1 GCA_937876385.1 uncultured Pseudomonadota bacterium | reverse complement strand
GTCTTCCTGGGCGATCAGCAGGGCGACTTTGGCGTTGGTCTTCGTCAAGTCGACTTCATCGGAGATTTGTTGGTTGATGGGGGCTGCGTGGGACATGGCCGCAATGAAACGGGGATCTCGGGTGAGAACCAGCCCCATGGAACCAGCGCCGAAGCTGTGGGCGAAGATGCCGACTTTGCTGGAGTCGAATTTGCCTCGAAGGGGCTCTGGGACGGTGTCGTCATCGGCATCAAGGAGCACCGTCGTTGTGGTGCGGATGTCTTCGGCTCGAATGTCCAGGAACTCCTCGCCCAGGGTTGCCGTGTCTCCGTTGATACGGTCGAATATGGTGCCCCCTTCGTGGTCCGGGGCAGCCACGGCGATTCCATGACTGGCCAACCGCTCTGCCGAGGTGACGTTTGCGAATCGGGCGCAGTTTGTGCCGTGTGAGTAAAGCACCAGGGGCCATTTCGAACCAGACGGGGCAGCGTCTCGAATGGCGTGGACCAGTTGGGTGGTGCACTCCGCCGGTGCGGCGTCCAGAACGGGCCCCAGGGCGGTGAGTTTGGCACCGTCAACGAGGAGGGATTTCATGGGAAGGCCCGGCTCCATGTCGGCCTTGAGAGCTGGGTCGGCGGGGTACCAGATCTCCACGGCAAAGGAGCGGGAGCGCGCGGTGTCCTCCACGGTGATTTTTGTGTGTCCCACGGCATACGGGCCCCAGCCATGGTAGTCCCGGGGGCCGAGGTCGATGTCTTCGACGAGGTCGAAAGCCAGGTCCTCGGTGCATGAATCGCTTGTCTGCGTTTGGTCCAACGCAGTCGTATCCGAACCTGCGTCGTTGTTTGCATCGTCGGTCGATCCGCACGAGTACAGTCCAAAGAGAAGCACCAGTGTCAACGTCCAGCGGGTCACGTTCATCTCCATCTCCCTGTGGGTCGGGTTCTTCCTGGGAATCAGTGAACCAATCATATCCGCAGGCAACCGGAGGTCGCAATAGGCAATTCCTGGTTGTTTCTCTTCTCAAGCTAAGCTCGACCCGTTATGATGGCCCGAAGTCGAGTGGCACCCCCCTTTTTTGTTTGAAGGAGAGGACCTTGAAAGATGTAGCGAAGAGTACTTCACGGTGGCAGTGGCGCATCTTCGGCGTGCTGTGGACAACCTATGCAGCTTACTACCTGTGCCGAATGAACTTTGCGGCGGCTCAGCCGGAGATTCTCAATGAGTTTACCGATTGGAGCCGGGCGCAGGTGGGGCTCATTCCATCGGTGTATTCCATCTTCTATGCCTCTGGCCAGTTCATTAACGGACAGATCGGATCCCGCTTTGGGGCTCGGCGAATGATGGCCATCGGCGTTGCCGTGATCGGCATCGCCAACGTCCTCTTTGCGCACACCAACAGCTACGCGATGATGCTTGTCTTGTGGGCCATCAACGGATACGCCCAGTCCATCGGCTGGCCCCTCGTGGTGCAGACCATGGCCAACTGGTTTCGAGTCGGGCGGCGCGGAACCATGATGGGACTCATCTCTACCTGTTATCAGGCGGGCAACGTGTCGGCTTGGTTGCTTTCCGGTTGGCTC
>CALFHQ010000008.1 GCA_937876385.1 uncultured Pseudomonadota bacterium | reverse complement strand
ATGACGGAGTGGGTGTCCTGCTGTTGGAACACGTCGCCCACGAAGAGATCCGAGAGAGCGCTCATCTGATCCAGGAAGCAACGGGAATCCCGATACTTCCAGACGGAAAGGAACTCTTGGAGGAGACAACCTCCCTCTCTGTGGCGTCCAGCAAGGGCCCCTTCGTTTTTCAAACCGGGGTTCACTGGGGACTCTCCCTCCCACTGGGTCTGCTTGCCTTGTTTTCCCTGGTATCAGGGGTTCTCCTCTTTGCCGGAGTAGCGGTAACCGGCGTGCTGGGCTTCATCTTCGGGCCGGTGTTCCTCTTCCTGGGACTCATCGTCGGTGGGCTTTGGATGTTCAAGGCGTTGGGCACGGAGGAGGTCACAGTGGGTTCTCCTCTGACCCGCAGTTACGAGTTCATGGGGCACACTTTTGGAAAGAAGACCCTCCCCCTGGACTCGGAAGAGACCTTCGTCCGAATTCGCACCCGGGGTTCCCACGGCCTCTCCCTCGAAGTGGTCTCCGGTGGGCGCATGTTCATCCTGGGTTCAGGAACCAACCTTCAGGGCCGCACTCCTCCAGACAGGCTGATGCAACTGGGCGCTTCCATTCAACGACACCGACTCCGCAAGTCTTGACTTTCTCCTCATCGGTTCCTTAATTGTTCAGTAGGTTATCGAACGAATCAAACACACCGACCGGCCGGACGGTGTGGACATTTTCAAGACAACTTTAGACTTTAGAGAGGTGTACTATGCACAAACTACCTGAATTGACCTATGGATATGATGCCCTGGAGCCCTACATTGATGCCCGAACGATGGAGATCCATCACACGAAGCATCACAACGGGTATGTCAACAACCTCAACGCAGCGTTGGAGAAGGCCGGAACCCAAACCCAATCGTTGGCTCTCGACACCCTGCTTCGAAACATCAACGAAGTCCCCGATGTGGTGCGAACGGCGGTGCGAAACAACGGAGGTGGGCATTACAACCACTCCTTGTTCTGGACTGTGATGACCAAGGGAGGTGGAGGCAAACCCACAGGGGACCTCGCCGGAGCCATCGACAAGACCTTTGGGAGCTTCGACGACTTCAAGACGAAGTTCACCCAGACCGCGGCCACACGATTCGGTTCGGGATGGGCTTGGCTCTACTTGACTCGAGACAACAAGCTGGACGTGTACAGCACACCCAATCAGGACAACCCGCTCATCGACGGGAAGGGAACTCCCATTCTGGGTCTGGATGTCTGGGAGCACGCCTACTACCTGAACTATCAAAACAAGCGCCCAGACTACATCGAGGCCTTCTTCAACGTGGTGGACTGGTCGGAAGTCGCCCGGAGGTATGCCGAGCTGACCTAAGACCCGTTTCCAAGCTCAAGACGACGGCGCGCTGACAGCGCCAGCGTCGAAAACCGACCGGCTCAGGCTTCGGCCTGGGCCCGGAACCCTCGGCCACCCCCCATCCGGCCGGGGGTTTCGTCGTTAAAAGGCGCTCCTTTTGTGGCAAAATCGAGGCACAAATGCTATTCTTTTGGGGCTTGTCGGTGGTCTGAACAATGCCGGCAGCGGTTGACTTTGACGATTTTCTCGAAGGTGTGGCGATGCGTCGATACTCATTAGCAGCAGTGATGGCTCTTTGGGCCCTGGTGGCCTTGCCGAGTCTGGTTCAGGCAGCGGTTGTGGTGCGGATGTCCATGGACGACCTCGTGCACAACTCCTCCTTGATCGTTCGCGGGAAAGTGACCGTTTCCGAGTCCTTCCAGGACAAAGAACGAGGGCGGATTTTCACTCGCCACACAGTGACCGTTTTAGAAACCTTGAAGGGGACCAAAGCCGACACCGTGACGGTTGTGACCCTGGGAGGGGAATTGCCCGACATCGGCCAGATCGTACCGGGAGAAGCGGAGTTGAAGGTGGGTGAAGAGGTGGTCTTGTGCCTCGAGAACACCGCCGGCGGCTTCAGCGTCGTGGGTATGGCCCAAGGGAAGTTCGTGGTGGATCACAGCAAGACGCCGTGCCCCCTGGTTCGAGACACGCGAGGGCTCTTGTATGTGGGAGAGAAAGGGAAGAGCGGTTCGGTTTCCAAGCTCTCCGGGATGAATCCGGGGGAAGTGGATTCGGTGTTGACCATTGACACGTTGCGCACCCTCATCCATCGAGACGAGGGAACTCGATGAACCGGCGTGTCGTTGCGATGGTCCTCTTGTCGGTCCTGGGACTGTTCCCGGCCGGGGAGGCCTTCGCCTGGGTTCAGAGCACGTCCTCGAAGGGGGCTCTCGTCCACTGGAAGGAGCGTTGCCTGACCTACTACATAAACGAAGATGGTTCAGACGATATCGACGACGGGTCAGATTTTTACGCAATCCAGCGCGGCGTGCACACGTGGAACAAGGTGGATTGTGCCGGAGTGGAAATCGACTTTGCCGGGGAGACCAACTACCAGGCCACCGGATTCCTCCAGGAAGACCCCGTGGTGAACCTCATCATCTTTCGAGAGAAGAACTGGCCTTACACGCAGAAGCCGGTGGCCTTCACGAGCGTCACATACAACCCGAAGACCGGGGAAATTGTGGATGCCGACATCGAGATGAACGGAGAAGCGTTCCAATTCACCACAAACCCCGAAGAAGAGTTCTGGAAAATCGATATAGAGAACACCATCACCCACGAAGCGGGGCACATTCTGGGTTTGGATCATGCAGAGGATTCCGAATCCACGATGTATTTTCGCTCGGAACCGGGAGAAACCCGCAAGCGCACCTTGGAGGAGGACGATATTGATGGTTTGTGCACCATCTATCCTCTCCCCGGATCCACCTGCACGGAAGTTCAGCCCCAGTTTCTCAACGTGGACAATCCCACCCCGAACTCCGACGACAGCGGCGGGTGTGCGGTGGGTTCGGCGTCGTCTTCCATGGCCATGCTCTTGATGCTGCTGGCCTTTCTGATTTCCACCATCTGGGCAAGGCGGCCATGAAATCCTGGTTCTTCATCGGCCTGTTGCTTCTGGCCACCCTCTCTCCAACCGAGTCCCTGGGGTTCGACTACTACTATTCCACCCAGGGTGCCCAGGTTCGTTGGGAGCCGTGCCGCTCCGAGATTCCCTATTATGTCGATGAGAACGGTACCAACACCATTGCCGGGGACGGGGAGTTCGACGCCATTCTTGAGATGGTGGGGATTTGGAACGACCTGCCCTGCTCCCCAGTGGAGTTGTCCTTTCAAGGGCGCATCAACAACGCCATCGCCCAGGCCGGCATCGGTGAAGATGAGAACCACTTTGTTTTTGTAAAGACCACCTGGAGCCACAAGGCTACCCAGGTCGCTCTCACAACCCTCACTTACAACCCGGTCACCGGCTTCATTTATGACGCTGACATGGAGTTCAACGACCAGATGTTCGATTTCGCCTTGTGCGATGCCGAAGACGCCGAGGAATATGACGTGGATTTTCGCTACGTTGTGCTCCACGAAACCGGGCACATGTTCGGATTGAACCACCCGGAGGTGGACCCTGTGGACACCAACCCCCTTCCGGTGATGTACGTCCACGACCTCTTCTGCAAGAACTCCCCTCCCCACGAGCTCACGCAGGATGACATCGACGGTTTCTGTTCCTACTATGGGAGTGGAATCTTCGAGGAGGGTTGTGTGGAGCCCGTACCGGACGTGGTGGAAGAGGTGACCGAAGACATCAAAGGAGACCTTGACGACGACCTCTCCACCGTCGAGGAAGAGGGGGGGAACAAGGGGAACTCCACGTGCAGCTACGACCGTCGCCCAATCCCCAACGGATGGTGGTGGGTTTTGCTGTTGCTGCTTGTCTCGTTGGCGCCCCGAATGTTTGGACGTTTGCACCCTGGCACCCGAGGAAATTGTCGCCAATGACCCATCAGCAACGAACCATCGCTTCTCTGGTCCTTTTTGCCTTGGCGGGCCTCATCGTTGCCCTGCTGGAATATCCCGACCGCGGTTTCGGCTTCCTCGAAAACGACGGAGTGCAGGGACAGGCCGAGGAAGAAGACGCCCTTGAATTGGTCGAGTTTACGCAGGCTGTGGGGCTCCTCCGAGAGCATTACGTCTTCGAAGACCGCCTCATGCCCCGCAAGATGCTCTTTGCGACCCTTGCTGGAGTCGAGGAGTCTGTGGACGCCTTTCTCGTTACCCCTTCTCCGGCGCTGACGGATGTCTTGGACGACAACGACCTTCCAGACAGCGTCACGGTGCAGTATCGAGACAAGGTCATCAAGGTGCCTTTAGACCGAGTCGAGGATCTGTACTCCATGACCTGGAAAATCATGGAAGTCTTTCACCAGTTCGTGCTGCCTGTCCCCCTGGTGCAAGACATGGAGGAGGGCGCCATCGGTGGCATGGTGTCGGTGTTGGACCCTCACACCATTTACATGACTCAGCGCCAGTACAACGAGATGAAGGTGTCCACCCAGGGTGCCTTTGGTGGACTCGGAATCGTTATTTCGGTGCGTGAAGGGGACTTGAAGGTTGTCTCGGTGATGCCCGACACGCCC
>CALFHQ010000007.1 GCA_937876385.1 uncultured Pseudomonadota bacterium | reverse complement strand
CGGGGCGCTCACTGCCCAACCTGACCCTGTTTGATTGTGAATCAACAAGATCCTGCTTAGACTTTCCTGACCGTTCTTTCCCACCCCGAATCCGCTTCTGTAGTCGAGATTTACGCCAAAGTATTGTGCACAGTGGCCACGGCGTGGTAGCCTTTCCGCTCTTGTGGGTCTGCCCCTCCCACGCATTGAGGCAGTATGTTGTCAGACCGACTTGTTTCGTGGAGAGTTTGATGAAGATTCTCGTGGTTGATGACCAAAATACGACGAGGAAGATTGTTACGTCGATTTTGGAAGATCTGGGGCACGAGGTGGTGCCCGTAGACAGCGGAGAGGCGGCCTGGGAACGATTTCAAAGGGAGCGTTTCCGGATGGTTCTCACCGACTGGGTCATGCCTGGAATGAGCGGTGTCGAATTCATCCAGAAGGTTCGCAAGTCCGAGAACCACCAGCACCGAGCCTACATCATACTGCTAACTGGAAGAGAGGAACGGGGTGACCTCATTGAGGGGTTGAACGCCGGCGCCGATGACTACATCACCAAACCCTTCCATATCGACGAATTGTCGGTGCGGGTGAGGGCCGGAACTCGTATCGTCGAACTGCAAAAGAAGCTCGAAGAGTTGGCGGTCACCGATCCCCTCACCGGGCTGACCAACCGCAGAGGCATGAAGGCTTCGGTGCAGGAGCGGCTGCAGATTCCCTCGGAAAAACCCGTGGGGTTCATTCTGGCTGACATAGACCATTTCAAGCATGTGAATGACAACTACGGTCATGGGGCAGGAGGCATTGTTCTGGAATCCGTGGCGCGCCGACTGCGGGATTCCTTTCGAACGACGGACACTGTCAGCAGGGTAGGGGGAGAGGAATTTCTGGTGGTGGCGGTGGATGTCAATCCGGTCCAGATGTATCGACTGACCAACCGCGTTCGGCAAAACCTTGGTGCCGAACGGTACGTCCTTGCCGATGGTCAGCAGATTGGAATCACGTGCAGTTTCGGCGTCACATACGCCATGCCTGGACCTGAACTCAACATGGACGACTGCATCGCACGGGCAGACCGGGCACTGTACGAATCCAAGTTCAACGGTCGAAATCGAGTGACAGTGCACCATCCCGGAATGGACGCCACCGACTGACATCGTCCAGGCCCCACCGAAATTTTTTCGTCTCACATCAAATTAACGCGACACTCACAGTGGTTTGACTCGATACGACCAGGTTTGGACCAAACCATCGCTGCCGCGTCTTCCGTGTGGTGGCAAGGAGAGGCACATGAGAACTGCTCGCTTTCTGGTGATGTTGATTGTCCTGGGGACGTTCTTTCTTGCAAACTCTGCTGCAGGCTTGGGCCAGGAGAGAGAGGCGTCCATTCTGAAGAAGGTCGAGTCCATCACGAAGGGGGAGAAGATCAAGCTGGAGGCAAAGGCCTTCATTCGATACTGGTGGCAGGTCCAGGACCCCACCGTTCAGGGTGCCGGCGACAAAGAGCCGAACGCCAACAGCTTTGAGGTCTGGCGCTTCTACTTTGGACCCAAGGTCGAGGTCACTCCATGGCTCACCGTTCGATTGACGGCGGATGTGGGACCTGAATCTTCCGAGACTACCGAGGAAGCGGCGGATGGGCACACCCACAAAGTACCCGGGTCGTCCAGATACGAGTTCTTCATCAAGTACGCATACGCCGATTTTCGACTGGCCCCGAAGCTGCACCTGGAAGCCGGAATGATTGGCAATCCCCACCACGGCTTCACCGACAAGCTCTGGGGAGGGCGGTACGTAGCCAAGAACGTTGGGGACGCCAACAAGCTTTGGAACAGTGCGGATCTCGGCTTTGATTTCAGCTACGAACTCCCAGGCAAGTTGGGGTCAGTGGGCCTCGGGTTTGTGAACGGGTCGGGGTACAAGCACGCCTTGGACAACGACGCCAACAAGGAGCTGTGGCTTCACGCCGAGTTGGCCCCCCTGGCATCTCTGGGGGAGCTTGCAGCACGCTTCAAGCTGGCGTTCATTCTCCAGTACGACGTCCCCATCGCTTCGGGAGACGAGCAGGCACTTCTCCTCAGCGGCCTGCTGGGTTACCAGGGTCCGAACCTCGCCGTGGGCTATCAAATCATCAGCCGCCTCACGGAGCCCGGTGACAATGCCTCGGTTACGGGGCTGGCCCACGGCGCGTATCTTCGCTGGATTAGCCGCTTCAATGTTGGAGTGCTGGGACGCTTGTCGATGTGGGATGCCGACCTCGATTCCGACAATGTTCAGACCTCTTACGAAGCACTCGGGGGGATCTTCTACACCCCGATTTCCTTTTGCGAGTTCGCCCTGTCTGGCTCTGGAGCCTGGCGGTCCGAGCTGGCTGGGGTGGACGAGGAAGCGGACATTCGAGTCATGTTGAGCACTCAGTTCGTCCTCTAAACAGGGTCATCTTGAGCAGCGATCATCCCCGTAAGCTGCGTCAGTCGGCTCATGGCTTGCTCGCAGTACCAGATGTACGACTCCGCCGCCATCTGCGCCGACTTCCTTGCTTCCGTGGCGCTCACTGCCCAAGCTGACCCTGTTTGATTGCGAATCAGTAGGATCCTGTTTGGAGCCCTCGCCGAGGGCACAAACCAAATACTCACAATTCACGAACGGAATTCGAACTCCGGCCCACTAAAGATTGGTTCGGTGTTCGAACCCAATGGAGGGGACCATGATGAAGAAGGTTTGGAGCGGCGCATTTGTCGTCGTGTTGAGTTTGATTTGGGTGGCCTTGCCGGGGTGCAAAGGGAGCAACACGCCTCCCAACGCCCGAAATGCGGCTTTCGAGTCTCAAAGCGGCACGTTGGAAGGGGCTGGAGCATCTTTTCCCTATCCGATTTACGCTCAGTGG
>CALFHQ010000006.1 GCA_937876385.1 uncultured Pseudomonadota bacterium | reverse complement strand
GGTCGTGCACACCGTCAAGACTCCCCACGATACCGACGGTTCGGTGGCCTTTGTGGTGGAACACGCAGGGAAACGGCTGGGAATACTCACCGATCTGGGTCACGCATTTTCGGCCCTGGGACCTCTGCTACAGTCCCTCGATGCCGTATTTCTTGAAAGCAATTACGACCCCAAAATGCTGGAGAGTGGTCCTTACCCGGAGGAACTCAAGCGGCGCATTGTCGGAAGGGGTGGCCACATCTCCAACGATGAGTCGGCCCTGTTGCTGAAGAAGCACGGCTCGCAGCGCCTTCAGTGGGCATGCCTCGCCCACCTCTCGGAAGAGAACAACCAACCCGAAGTGGCGCTGCGGACTCATTACCGCGTCAACGGCAATCACGTTCCCCTCCTCATCGCCGACCGATATGGCCCCTCCGGGGTCTTCGAGGTGAAATGAGGGGTTCTCTAGAAGAAAGGAGTGCGATATGCAGGACGTGAAGGCAGAGTCTTCGTGGCGCCCCGTGGCACTGAAGGTTGCCAGAGGAATCCGACGACGGGTCCTCGAACACACCATCAGCAACAACGGCGGCTACCTCAGCCAGGCTTGCTCTTCAGCGGAGATTCTGGCCACCCTGTACACTCGTGTGATGAATCTGGGCCCCTCTGAGGCTCCCCTGGTTCCCCCTCCCTTTCCCGGCGTACCGGCCCTGAACAATCCACACTCCTTTACCGGCGCGGGTTACAACGGCCCCAAAGGACCCCAGTGGGATCGCTTCTTCTTCTCACCGGTTCACTACGCCCTTGTGCTCTACTCCCTCCTCATCGAAGTGGGCCGATTGGGCGAAGACGGACTGGGACAATTCAACAAGGACGGCTCCACCGTGGAGCTCATCGGTGCCGAACACTCCCCTGGACATGAAGTCACCGCCGGCTCTTTGGCTCAGTGCATCAGCCAGGCAGGAGGGGTCGCTCTCGCTCGCCGAATTCGGCGAGAGCCGGGCAAAGTCTGGGTCTTCCTCTCCGATGGGGAGTTTCAGGAGGGGCAGACGTGGGAAGCCATCAACGCCCTGCGCTATCACGGCCTCGACAACGTCGGGATCTATGTGGATGCCAATGGGCAGCAGTGCGACGGGAAGATGGAGGAGGTGGGACTCATCGAACCTCTGTCAGAGCGGTTGAGGGCGTTTGGCGCGGTGGTTCGTGAAGTCCCCGGGCACGATCTAGACGCCCTGGCCAACGCAGGGTTGGAACCCTGGACCGGCGGACCTCTGGTCGTCGTCGCCCGCACCAACCCCTGCAACGGACTTGACCTCCTGGACGAGCGCGCTCCCAAACTCCACTACGTACGCTTCAAATCCACCGAGGAAACCGACCGCTACCGGAAGGCTCTGGACGAACTCAAGAAGGGAGGGGAGTGATGGAAACCGTTTCTCGAATTCACGCTTCCAACCTCGTGGCCTTCGCCAAAGACAAACCCGCCGTGTTGGTCCTCTCCGCCGATCTGACCTCGTCTTGCGAAGCGGACCTCTTTCGAGACACCTTCCCCGACCGCTTCTACACCATGGGAATGGCCGAGCAGAACATGATGGGCTTTGCCGGAGGGCTTGCACGAGAGGGCTTTGAACCGTACCTCCACACCTTCGCAGTGTTCCTCACCCGGAGGGTCTTCGACCAGGTCGCCATGTCTGTAGCGTACCCCAACCTCCCTGTTCGCATGGTCGGTTTTCTCCCCGGATTGACGACCCCCGGCGGGGTCACCCATCAGGCCATCGACGACGTCGCTTTGATGCGGGTGCTCCCCAACATGACGATTCTCGAAAGCGGCGATGCCACCGATGTGGAGAGCGTCCTCGATGTTGCCCACGCCATTCCGGGTCCAGTGTACATTCGCCAGTTGAGGGGACTGCTCCCGCGGCTCTTTCCAAAGAACGAACCCATGGCGTTCAACCACGCTCGGATCCTCAGCCAAGGGGACGATGTCGCCTTGCTCACAAGCGGCATTACCACCCAATACGCCATGGAAGCGGTGACACGACTCCAGGCCGGTGGGGTCAGCGTCTCCCACCTTCATGTGTCTACCTTGAAGCCCTTCACCGACCCCCAGGTTCTGGAAGTTCTGAAGTCCGCTCGACACGGAGTAGTAACCGTGGAGAACCACTCCATCATCGGCGGTTTGGGCTCTGCCGTGGCCGAAGTCATGGCGGAAAACGGCGTCGGCACTCGCCTTCGTCGTTTGGGAATCCAGGACGTTTATGCCCACGGAGCCTCTCGGGAGTACCTTCTGGCGGAATACGGGTTGGATACTTCCGCCATCGAGGGGGCCGTTTTCGAACTCCTGGGACGTGGCGAAGAGCTGGAGCGGCGAAGCGATTCCAAGGTCCGGGCCGTCGTGGAAGACAAGAACCGTGTCGAGGATCTCTAATGCGAACTCAGGCACCCAGGAAAACCAGTGGCCAGCGATTGGGAGTGACCTACCTCATTCGGGAGACTCCAGAGCGCATTGATCGTCGAGTGGAGGAGATTTGCGTCGAACAGACCATCGAATTCCCCTCGGATCTGGTCACAGATCCGGAGAT
>CALFHQ010000005.1 GCA_937876385.1 uncultured Pseudomonadota bacterium | reverse complement strand
GAAAGGGGAAGATGGCTTTGGCCAGTCTCAAGAACCGTAACCGTAAGCGCGCCAACCGAATGAAGTTGGGCAGCGGTGCCATGGGCCAGTTCTGCAAGAAGGGCGATGTTCAGCGCAAGGTGAAGGGTCGTGCGGCGGCCATTCGAGCTTGCTACGAAATGGTTCTGCAGATGAAACCGGATCTCGCCGGTAAGGTGACCGTGCAGTGGATGATCGACCTCACCGGTCGTGTAAAGGGCGCTCGAGTGGTAGGCAACACCTCCGGAAACAAGGCCCTGGAAAAGTGCATCTCAAATATCATTGGGAAGATCCACTTCCAGCCTCCCAAGGGCGGTATGTGCATCATCCGTTGGCCCTTCGTGTTCTCCCCGGGCTGATCCCTTCCCCCCTCTCGTTCTCTTTCCATTCAAACAGCTTTGTCCCAGAGTTCAGACAAGAACCTGCCATTTCCTGGCGTTGGTCTGTGCTCGACTTATCGCTGAACACACGGCGGTGCGCCCTCGCTGGAGAGGGCTGACAGTCGGGGAACGTTGCGGTGGCGGGAAGTAGTCTGGAATCGTGTAGTTGGGATGCGGGGCGCTATTCCACAACGTCTGTGGACAAGTTGTTGTCCCCAAATTCCTGGCAATAGAGGGTGAGGATGATGAAGCCGCCGGCTTTGTCGGGGGAGCAGTAGACTTGACGGGGCCAGGTCCAGTCTTCTCCTCGCACCACAATGTTGGCGGTTTGATTCTTCTTGACTGTGGCGCAAAGGCGAATGCTGTCGCCGGCCTCAACATTCTGCTCCTCGACGCATTGTCCCACGGCTACTTCTGCGAAGGGGGCGCCTAGATCCTTGCATTCGGGGGAGAGGACCACCTTGAGACCGCAGCGGTCCGGCGGACACTGGGAGTCGCTACAGAGTTGGCAGTCGGAGATGCATTTGGGCCCAGCATCCTCAGGAGCGCATCCCAAGAAGAAAACGGCTGAAATCAAGGCCAGTAGAGACGAACGAGTCATGGTCCACCAAAAAGCTTGCCACGCAATTTAGACCATCCTACAATGCCACAGGCAGTGTGATTTCTCAAGGAGGAAGGGGAGACATGAGTATATGGACCGACGGTGGCCTGCTGGCCACGTTCATGGGGTTGGGAACCGGAGAACTGGTTGTCATTCTGGTTATCATCCTGGTGCTGTTTGGCGGCGCCAGCCTCCCGAAGCTCAGCCGTTCTCTGGGGAGTTCGATTAAGGAGTTCAAGAAGGCTGTCAAGGACAACGCCGACGACGACGAAGAAGAGAAGTCGGTGCAAGAGTCGGAGAAGAAGCAGTAGCCAGCCCAACCCTTGTCCCGTCATCTCGTCTATTTCTGCCAGCGCATCACTGCATCGCTTCCCTCCTGGAAAACTTGCCGTCTCATTGATTCCGTGTAGCATGGTAGAAGATGGGTAACCTGTCGAAAGGAGGAAGTGACATGCTGATGCTCCGAGCGAGGATGACCGAGTTGGTTCTGCTGGCCGTCCTGGTAGTAGGGGTCTCCTGCAAGTCGGACGAAGACAAAGCGCCGGATCCGGAGAAGCCGAAGGTACAAGTCGTTCTAAAGGACGAGAAGAAGAGCGAACTGGAGAAATTTGGGGTCAAGGGAGGCATCATCATTCCCACAGGTGAGGAAGACATCTCCTTGTTGTCTGAGAGGGAGCCCGATGTCCAGGTCGAGAATCTGGCCATGCGCATCCGTCAAAAGCGCTATATCGTGGCTCGCCCTGCGGAAACTTTGCGGATGTACTCGGACTGGAGCGGCATCTCTCCCGAGGAGTTGCGCCTCCTCAACGACAACCAACTTCCTCAGTTTGGTGAACGTTATGTGCTCTCTCTGACTGCGACTGAATACAGCGATTTCGAACGTCGGCGAGAGGAGTACTGGAAGGAGAAGAAGAACGAGTTCTACGAGAACTGGCACGTCAAGGCCATCGAGTATCGAGTTGGAAAGGGGGACACCCTCATCGGCATATCCAACAAGTTCAAGGTTCCCTTGTGGTTCTTTGTGGCCCACAACGAAGCTCTGGACCCTCGACATCTCACCCCGGGGGACATCCTGATTGTCCCGAAGTTGGTGGAGAAGAAGGAAGTTGACGAGGCCATGGCGGCTGTTGAGGATGGGAACGGGATCCCCGGGGAGACCCAGGAAGTATTTGAAATCAAGGTGATGAATGGGGAGACCGTTGGTGCTCTTGCCAAATGGGCCCAGATCAGCATCGAAGACATCAAGCGAGTCAACCGCGATTTGGACGTGGACCACGTCCGGGTTGGACAGGTCATCAAGCTGGCAATTACGGCCCAGCAGTTCGAGCAGTTTCAGAAGAAGCGCAAGAAGGGTCGCTAAGCCCTTTTCCCCTAGCGGATTCCAGCTCCAATCCGAGTCCAATCAGAAGACCAGAGGATGTGGGAGACTTCTCCCCGCACGTTGCTCCACGGCACCCGGTGATTCGGGGTGCATTGAAGGAAGGAGGGGTCTGTTCTGTTGTCTGGTAGCACGAGAACTTCGTCTTCCTGGATGAGGGGCGCCTCGGCCAGTAGGGTTCTCTGGCTTGCGGGGGCAGTGTCGCCGTAAACCAGATGCCATTTCCCGTCATACCACTCCGTTGCCACTGGGATATTCTCGCCGGCTTGTTCGATGGTTCCAAAGGGAACGACGGGAAGGCAGCCGGTGGCACCGCAGATTCGTGGGCCTCGGGGGGCCAGGCGCTCTCCGGGCAGTCCCATGACTCTTGCCAGACGGTGTGTTTGTGGGTCTTCAGGGCAGGTGATCGACACCAGAATTCCACGGGTTGGGGTGGCAGGCTTCGATTTCAGCGAGACGGTTTCCCCCGGAAGCAGGGCCGGCAGCAGATCTACCGTGCTCACTTCTTCGGCGTTGAGAGCGTGTGCAGCTACCGAGGCGAGGATTGGGGTGGGCAAGATGGCCAGAGCACCCAATAGGAGCCAAAGCGGCTTGCGATGTTGCTGTGCTTCAATCGCCGACACGGAGGCGGCACCAAGGAGAAGGGCCCAGACGAACCACACAGCGGCTGCGCTGAGGACGAAGACGCCCCACGAGGCGAAGGAAAGGATCCAGAGGACCCATCCCCCCGCGGAAGCGAGAACGAGCGCCCCAGCAGCTCTCCAGTGCCCCTGGAGTGCGGGGCCGAGTCCAGGGAAGAGGAATTCTCTCAGCCACGTCATGGCCTTCCACAGAAGATGAGAAGATGGGTGAACGGAGGGGGACAATCAGTTCCCTCTGGCTCGTTCAAAGACCGTTCGAGTGAGCTTCAGGAGGGCTTCGTCTGTGCATACTTCTTCGCTGCAGGCAACTGAGAGTACCATGGAGCGTTTGGGTTCGACGAGGGTCAGGGAGATTACCTTGTTTCGTGCTGAGAAGAAGAGGAGTTCGGCGAACAGATCTTTAAGTTCTTGAGTGTTGGGGTAGGTTGCCAGGGCTTCGTTCCACTTCTCGACGGCGTCGGAGTAATTGTCGTAGTCCCAGGCCTGGAGGGAGACGAAGCGTTGTGTTCCCATCTTGCGATAGATAATGCTGTTGTAGAACTTGTCTGGTTGGATTCCCTGGATGGGTCCGTAGGAGACCCAGCCTCGCTCGGGCAGGGAGCGGGTCAAGTCGGTAATGGAGAGGAGGTCTCGGACGGGGATACGAGTGGGAGGCTCGGGGATTGTCGGGTTCTCCGGGAGTTCGTCTCTTGCTGCGGGGCCATCGGGTTTGTCGGTGGTGGGCTCGTCGGTGACGGCGTCGGCGACTTCCGGTTGTGGCTTGGTTGGAGTTGGTTGCTGGCTGGCGGCAGATTCAACGGGGTTGTCTTCGGGGTTTGGGCGACGAGGGGGGGTCGGGAGAGGTCTCTTCTGCTGAGCCTTCGGGGAATCTTCCGTCGGTTGTACGGCTTGGGCTTTCTGGGTGCTCCGGGCCTTCTGGGCGGAAGCCTTCGAAGTTGCCTTGGCCTTCTTTTTGGCCTTCCTCGCCTTCTTTTTTGCTGCCTTGTCGAGGTCGGCCTGGCTGGGTTCTTCCTTGTCCTGGTTGACGCTTTCGCCGGATTCTTCGGTTTCCTCTTCGGTTTTGGATTTGCACTGGGGCAGTGCTGCCACGAAGAAGAGAAGGAAAAGGGTCGTGAACCAACGCTTACGAATCATCTTGTTACTCCTCGTTGGGTCTGGTAGTTCTGCACGGCTATTCTAAGGGTTTGCCGGCCTATAATCAAAGTCCTTACCAGATGAAATCGGTGAAGTCTGGCGACGGGGCAGCGATGGTCTCGGTTCGAACGAGGGTTGCCGGCTCTATTGCTTCGGTTGCTGCTTCCACCGCCGCTTCGACATCGTACAGTTCCCCGGTCAGAACGAAGTATCCCTTGCCGTCGATTCCGGCGGCCAATCGCATCTCCAGGAGTTGTACATCGGCGGCCTTGAGTGCGGCGTCGGCGCTGAGAAGAGTTGCAGACAGGGTGTAGAGTTCGACGATGGCGATGGAATCCACGGGAGTGGGTTGGGCCACCGCCACGAGGGCTTCGATGAGGGAGTCGTGTGCGCCGGGCAAGAAGAGTTGTCCGACGAGGGTGTCTTGTGCTATTCGGGTGCCTTCGAGAAAGGCCTCTTCGACCTCTCCGACGTCGCCCCAGAAGAGTGTAATGTAGCGTCCTGGTGCGATGGGTCTGGACTGGAGGAGGTCAACTGCAGCCTTCTTCACGCAGGCGTCGGAGACGACCATGCCGATGGCGATGCTGTTGACTTCGATGAGTGCCAGGGCCGGGTACATCCAGTTACGTCCTGTTGGCTACACGATTCGGAAGTAGTCTTTGACCACGCATCTGCGCTCCCGGGAGAAGTGTCGGGCATAGGTGATCCCTTCTCCGGTGGGGCTGGCGATGGTGAAGGAAGCGTGTCCTTCTCCGCCAAAGCCCATCCCTGCGGCGCACATGGAGTTCTTGACGAAGATCGATGTGTTCATCAAGCGAGCCATCTGATGCATATTTTCGATGTTCTTGGAGTGAATGGCCGCTGTGTGTCGAAAGCCGTGTTCCACTCGGTGTGCCATCAAGATTCCTTCCTGGGCGTTGGGGACGCGGACGAAGGGGATGACGGGCATGAGCAGCTCTTCCTGGACGAAGGGGTGGCCTTCGTTGACCTCGCAGATAATCAATCTGGGGTCATCGGTGACGTTGATTCCGATTCGGCTCAGGATGTATGAAGCGTCTTTGCCCACGAATTCGGTGACAGCTCCCCCTTTGGGGTTGACCACGAGTTTTTCCAGTCTGGAGTATGCCGATTCCCTGAGGAAGTAGGCGCCCAAGCGTTTGAGTCGTTCTTTCAATGCGTCGGCGATGCTCGATACGGCGAGGATTTCCTTTTCGACGACGCAGACGATGTTGTTGTCCAGGGACGCTCCCATGTAGATGCTCTTTGCGGCTCGGTCGAGGTCGGCCGTTTCGTCTACCAGTACCGGTGGGTTTCCGGGGCCGGCTGCGATGACCTTTTTGGGGCGAGCCATGGCTGCATTCACGACACCGGGTCCTCCGGTTACTACGAGGAGGTTGGTGTCGGCGTGTTCCATGAGGGCGGTCGCTGACTGAATCGTTGGGCTTTCAATGACGCAGAGGAGGTTCTCGGGTCCTCCGACAGCGATGATAGCCTGGTTGAGCATGCGAACGAACTGATTGGAGATTTCCTTGGCCCGGGGGTGTGTATTGAAGACCACTGCGTTGCCTGCGGCGATCATGCCGATGGCGTTACAGAGGATGGTCTCTGTGGCGTTCGTGGTTGGGGTAATGGAGCCGATGACCCCGTAGGGTGCGCGCTCCATGATAGTGAGGCCGTTGTCACCGGACCAGGACTCCGGTCGCAGGGATTCCACTCCGGGGGTCTTGTTGGCGGCAAGGAGGTTCTTCAGGATTTTGTCCTCGACGCGTCCCATCTGGGTTTCTTCGACGGTTTTGTGAGACAATTCCCGGTTGTTTTTTCGGGTGATCTCCCGCATCGCGGTGATCATCTTGTCTCGCAGCTCGATTGGTTGGTTGACGAGCTGTTCGTGGGCGTGGCGGGCGGCCTTCATGGCTGCGTCTACGTCTGGGAAGACACCGAAGCGGCCGCTTTTTGGTGCGGACACCTTGTGTGTCTGTATGTTGGGTGCCTGTGGCTTTGGAGAATTCGACTGGGGTTGCTCGTCCTTGTTCAGGCGTTGGAGCACCTTGTCGACAATCTGTTGGATTTTGGGTTCGTCCAACTGCATCGTCTACCTCTTCGTTCGTCAGACTGGATCGAACTTGCCCGAGCGGTCTTCTTCCAGCTTGTTGTATTGGAGTCGTCCCATCACGTCGAAGCTGTCGACGATGGCCATGATAGTGGCATCGACAGGGCGGTTGTTTGTCACGACGGTTTGGCGTGCGGAGCTTCACGATGCATACAGGACCAC
>CALFHQ010000004.1 GCA_937876385.1 uncultured Pseudomonadota bacterium | reverse complement strand
TCAACTCGAAGAAGTCGAAAGTGAGCGGTACCGACTGGATAACGTCCCCGTCGGACTCGTCGTCTCCGTCGCCAGCCACGCAGGGCCGACGCTACATTGTGCGTTGCCACAAATGCGATTGTGGGTGGCAACAGTTCAAGCTAACACGCCCAAGCCCAAACCCCTCCAGCCTCCAGCCTAGAGCCTCCAGTCTGTTTCTGGTGTTAAGCGGCCGAGGTAGTGAGTAAAATCTACATCTCAGGTACCTCGGGTCC
This sequence comes from uncultured Pseudomonadota bacterium, assembly GCA_937876385.1. Lineage (GTDB taxonomy): Bacteria > Myxococcota_A > UBA9042 > CAIXZC01 > CAIXZC01 > CALFHQ01. The sequence goes on along the minus strand of CALFHQ010000004.1, from coordinate 2,021 downwards.
CATACCGACGCTCCAGCCCGATTCGAAAACACCCACCAACAAAGAACCATCTCCAAACAACCAGGCCACTCCAACATCCCAATCCACTCTCTTCCTCCACCCCGGGAGGAAGTGGCTGCGTCCACGCAGCCGAAGGTGGGTGGCAACGGTTCAAGCTGACACGTCGTCTCGAACCCCGACAACACCCTGGACCACGCCAAAGCAGCGCCTCACGCAGCCGATCGAGGCTGACAACAATCCAAGCTGAGACGCCCTACGGCCAAGCGACGGTGGCAGAGCCGGAGAACAGCTTGAAATGAATGGGGACTTCTGTGTTGTTGTAGATGCTGTCGGTTTCCCAGATGAATTCCACGCCGCCGAACACCAAACCGGTAGGTGTGACTGCGAATCGGCCGTTGCGAAATCCGTGCAGGGGGTTGGGGCTGTCCTGCTGTCCGGGTTGGGCGTGCAGCGTGAGCATGGACCAGCGGTCTTGACTGCGGACCGCAAGGCGAGGTTGGCCGACAATGCCGTTGGCGCCGTTGCTGTCATGCCACTCGGACAGATCGTGGAACAGGACCACGGGTTCTCCCGCCGGTCCCAGGCGGATCATTGGCTCTTGTCCTGTGAAATGGCTCCCATCACCGCCTGCGAAACCATCTTGCTGGTCGACAACCGTTTCGTAGCACCAATCTCCATCCGAATCCCGTGAGTAAACACGAAGCTCACTCTTCTTCAATGAACCGGTAATCACCCGCTCCTGGTAGCAGGCAGCCACAATTGGGGTGTTGTCTGGAGTGAGGACCAGGCTGGCGGGCTCCGAAAATCGGTCGTCGGGATCGCCCCAACGCGAGTCCTGAATAACCGAGCTCAACCAGTTGCCGTTGCCGTCCTCCACGCTGCAAAGAAGATCCAGGTCACAGGGATCGCAGGGAAACTCCAGCTTCGCCTGATGGACCATTCGCACAAGCCCGTCAGAACCCATCGCATAGTCAAAGACCATCCCGACATCGGGAAGTGCCACGGTCCTGGGTGTCCAGGACATGGCCGTTGCCGGGTCGTATTTCAGAGCCACGACTTCCTTCTGTTCTCCGTTGGTCCTCTCGATGAATGCTGTGATTTCACCCGAGGGCGTGTTCTTCACGGCGCTGAGAGCAACGTTGCCTCCTTGGGCGGCACCGGCCCCGGTAGATACAGACTGCCAAGGTCCATCTTCGACCTGGATGAAGTACACCAACCCGTCGTCGGGAGTGACCGTAACTACCATGGGTTCGCAGTTGGAATCATACACCAGCGCAACAGTTCGGGATTCCCAGTTCCACTCGTCATCCACCAACACCGGCTCTTCGGCCGTGGGAGACAGCCGGACATAATAGAGGTGCCCAAATTCTCCTGAAGTGTACACGAGACCAGCGTCCCCGCATGTGGAGGCAGCAATGGGCGAGACGTACCAGAAGCGCCACGGAGCGCCATCTTCTTCCATTGTGTTCATGGCCATTCCTTCACCGCTTTCCACGGTGCGCAGTTCGCCGTCCAACGAAATGGCGACCGAGCCGGGCCCCCCAACACCAGGAACACAACTCTCCTTGTTGCCTGTCTGACTGGAGGTTTCCCCATCCAAAGCGTCAGTGTTGGTCGAGTTGACGATTTCAGAACCGCAAGCCATGAAAACCAGAGAGGCAAGCGCCAAAGAGAAATGCAACGATGTCTTCATGATTCTGCCCTCGTTCGATTGTCAGTGAGAGAGAGCCCGAAAAGGGGGAGGAGGAGTACGTCGTATGCGGTCAAGTTGTCCATGATGCAGTCAGAATATCACCCGGTGCGAAGAAGGTCAGCAAAAACATGGACACAGCCGAAGGTGGGTGGCAACGGTTCAAGCTGACACGTTCTCGGACCGGACCCCTCCAGTCTCCAGCCGAAAGCCTCCAGTCTGTCATGTGGGTTCAACTCCCACCCCGGGAAGCCAAACGTACAGAAGGGCGAACCGGTCTAAACAGGATCTTGTTGATTCACAATCAAACAGGGTCAGGTTGGGCAGTGAG
>CALFHQ010000003.1 GCA_937876385.1 uncultured Pseudomonadota bacterium | reverse complement strand
CGTCACCGCTGCCGCGGCCTTGATCCTGGAGAAAGCCCCCGGTTTGACCCCGGACGAAGTAAAACAACTCCTCATCGACCAGGCAGAAGGTGTGGCGGCCAACCTTCCCGCCGTGGATTCCGGCTACGGGAAGCTGAAGCTGGATTGTTGTGAACTCAATTGCCTGTATCGGGAATGTGGAGACGACGGTTGTGGAGGAACGTGCGGAACTTGCGCGACTGGAACCCACTGCCTCAATGACATCGTCTGCGTTGCAGAGGGAGAAGACTGTCCGGGCGGTTGTGACGACGCAAACGCATGCTCGCAGGATATCTGCCTGGCGAACCAAAGCTGCATTCACTTGTCCGAACCGGACGGCACACCCTGCAAGGATGTGGGGTCGTGGGGTTGCGAAGACGGATACTGCACCTGCACCACGAACTGTGGCACAAAGCAGTGCGGAAATGACGGCTGCGGTGGGTCGTGTGGAAATTGTGATGACGGCATCGATTGTACCCTGGACATGTGCCAGTTGGCCTCGGGAGCTTGCTCCAACCTGGCCGATGATGGCGCATGTGACGACGAAAACGCATGTACTGTGGACCGGTGCGAGGGCGACACCGGTTGCATTCACGAAGACGTGTCGGACCTCTGTGACGACGGCGTTGGGTGTACCTACGACTTCTGCGAACCATTGGCAGGGTGCTCGTCTGCTGTGGAAGACCTTGCGTGTGACGACGACGACCCCTGCACCGAAGATCTGTGTGATCTCACCATGGACTGCCAGCACGTTCCGATGGTGGACGGAACTCCTTGCACCACGTCCCTAGTATGTGTCGGAGGGCTCTGCAACTGCGAGCCTCAGTGCACCGGGAAGGAGTGTGGCGACGACGGATGCGGCGGTAGCTGCGGCGTGTGTGACGACCTGGATATGTGCACCGACGGCGACCAGTGCGTGGATGGCTTGTGTGTGCCCGGCGAGTCTCTGGATTGCGACGATGGAGACCCATGCACCGATGACACATGCGATCCGACAGACGGTTGCAGCACGACCTTCAACACGGCGTCGTGTGAAGACGGAGACGGTTGCACAGAGAACGATGTGTGCTCCGAGGGTGTGTGTGCCGGGGAGGCGATTGTCCCGTGTGAGTGCAGTGCGGACGAGGACTGCCTGAATCTGGAAAACGGAGACACCTGCGACGGCCTGTTGCGCTGCGTTGACCACCTGTGTGAGATAGACCCCGAGACGGTGGTGGTGTGTCCTCCTGCATCTGAGCCCTGCGTGCAGGTCGCTTGTGACCCAACCAACGGCCAGTGCGTTGAATCGGCAGCACCAAACGGAGCGGCGTGTGCTGTGGCGCATGCGGGACAGGCATCCTGTGACGACGGCGCTTGTGTTCTCGAAGCGTGCGAAGCCGGTTGGGCAGACTGCGATCCGGAAGTTGCCGGATGCGAGACAGAGACCGACCGCGACCCGCTTCACTGCGGCGGGTGCAACCAGCCCTGTGCGGTTGGTGGGGCGTTCGACCATGCCAACGCCGGTTGCCTGGGCGGGGAGTGCTGGTTCCTGGGGTGCGATCCCGGGTTTGCCGACGGCGATGCGGATTGCGAGGAAAACGTCCAGCCGTGTACCAATGGATGCGAGGCCTGTGAACCCGTGGCAGATGGGACCGTGGAAATCCCCGACGACGGGAAGGACAACGACTGTTCGGGAGGGGATGCGACCCACTCACCTGACCGCGGCTATTACGTTGACCCGACCTTCCCCTTCGGCGGGGGATGTCCGACGGGCATCGGCACACCGGATTGCCCCTTCGATTCCCTTCTCAGTGCGGTGGTGGAAGCCCTCATCGTCCAGGATTGGGAAGGTGTCGAACCACCAAAGCGAGAGCTGTATCTCGCCGGCGGAACTTACGATAGCGGAACCATGCCTCCTAGCCTCACCCGTCCGCTGATGCTCCTTGGAGGATACGTCCGGGATGGATCCTTGTGGAGCCGTGACCCCGAATCGAATCCCACAATCTTGAGCCAGACTGGGACCATTGCGGTGACGGGGACGCAGGAAGGGGAAGGATGGATCGTCCTCGATGGTTTGGAGATTTACGGTGAACTCCAATTTGGTGGCGATGTTGTGCTTCACAGGGTGCACCAATGGAAGTCCAGCACGGCTCAGACTGACTCCTTCCGGGGCACCACAACCAGCACGACTCTCTGGCTGGAAGACAGCACCCTCGAAGGGCACATCTACGCCTCCATCGACAAGAGCTACTACGGATACGGAAGCTCGAATTGGGTGCTGAACAACAGCACAATCGACGGGGACGCCGGAGTCGGGCGAAGCTCCGCCAACTGGCGGTGGAACGGAACCACGTTGACCGGTCGGCCCATGTTCGGTACCTCCTGCTCGAACTGGTTGTTCATCAACAGCCACATCGGCGCCACCCCTCCGGCTCTCCCGAGCTATCCCGTCGGACTCACCTTTGCGGCAGAGAACTACTGCAACGGATGGCTCATGATGGGAAGCACTTTCGAGGGCACCTGCGGTGGAAAGCCGGGCTGGCGTGCCTTCGGGAACCATTTCAAATCAAGCGCCAACGGCATCGGCAGGGCGATTGGAAACGTCGTTGGCACGGTGGATGGAGCGTGGAATTCTACCTATCTCAGCACTTACGGTGCCGAAGGTCGATACAACGTCGTGTACGGCAGCGTGACCAGCGCCAACGGCGGAAACTTCTACCACAACGTCATCCACAACAACTACGTCTTTGGTTCGAGCGGCGCGATTGTCGAAGACAACGGCATCTACGGCGATATCGTTTTCCAGAGCAACCGAAACGGGGGAACATTCCAAAGGAACACGGTGCATGGGGAGGTCTCCGGTAGCACTTCCTCGCACATTTTCACAAACAACCATCTTCTGGGTGGCATCTCCTCTGGAGGTTCCACGTGGACGCTCAAGGGCAACATTATCGCTGGAGGGATCGCAGTCAGCGGAAACCTTGGACGCTGGGAGGTCGTGAACAACACGATCTTTCTCGATGGAGAACACGATGCGGCCTTGCAACTGGCGGGTGCGGGCTGGTTCGTGGCCAACAATGCGTTTGTCTGGACCGGGCTGCAACAACTGCCCCACGTGGCCTTGCTCCAGGGTGACGCCTCGTACGCTCCGTCCGCCCTACTGAACAACGCGTTCATTGGATTTGGTGGTGAAGGGGGAGTGTTCTACGAAGTCTCCGGCGGCTCACAATACACCAACGTGTCCTACATGGAGGCCTTCGTCACGGCGAGTTGTGGCAACGAAGACAATCTGGTGTTCGACGACGCCGAAGCTGCGGGTTTCGTCACCACGGACACAGACCTCCCGCAATTCCTCAAATTGGATTCGCAGTCTCCCCTGGCCGAGGCAGGGATGAGCTTACCGGTCACATGTGGCTCCTACACGGTTCAACCCTTCGAAACAGACATCGACGGAGAGGCGATGCCGTGTTCGGTGCTCCCCATCGGCGCTGACGACTCATGCCAATGACCTGCCCGGGCCGTTGGAGGATCATGGCTGATGTCCAGGTGGGGCAAGTAAAGTGCCCGGTGCGCGGGCTCTTGCGGGTTACTCCAGGGTTTTCAAGGGATGGTGCGCACGCAGCGGGCGACCATGTGGTTGTCGTTGACGTTGCCGCTCCATACCCATGCCAGGTTGAACTGGATGTGCCAGGCGAGGGTGGTGGGTGAGAAGACCGAGCCTCCGACGTAGGTGGACGAGCTCCAATGGTAGGCACAGGAATCCCCCCAGATGGCATCCATGTAGCAGCCCTTCGGGCCAGGGCCCTTTGCATGTTCACACCCATCGCAGGCAGGACTGTAGCAGGCGTCTCCGCACCCTCCGACGACCTGGCACGCTCCCCCGGCCATGGTGTCCGGGCAACCGGCCACGAGGGTTCGCAATTCTTCAATGGTGGGGAGTCGCCAGTCCTCATACCCTTCCAGTTGGAGAGCTTCGCAGTGGTCCATCGCCTCTTGCCACAGGACCCAGTCTTCTTGGGGCCTCGTCTGCCACATCAGCCCGGTTGCGTCATCGGTGAGGGTCGCCGGCGGGGCCACAATGGAATCGCCACGCTGGGTCGAGTCGGAAGCCGCCCAGGCGTCGCCCGGTTCGTCGGAGGTATCGTTCCCTCCGTCGTCGCCGCCACAGGCCACCAGGAAAAGAACTCCCCAAAGGATGCAAGCCGTCTTGTTCATCTGAACATCCCTCTCACTGCTCTGTGTGGATGCCGTCCTCGGCGCATGCCGCTGCGCATCCACAGTCGCCTGGGTCACACGTTCCCCTATTTCTGGCTTCCAGACTGGCTCCAACCCCATTCAGTGAAGAAGGCAAGGACTTCCTTCGACTTCAGATAGGCCAGAAACTGCTTGGCCAGGGCACTCCCTGCTCCCCGTTTGGTCAGGGCAGCGCTGCAATGGCGGTAGACTCGATACTTCTCACTGACGGGCACGACCTCAGCGTACTTCCTCATGGGAGAGTGCCAGATATTCCATGTCACCCAGACGTCGATGTCCTTGCGCTCCTTCCAGACTCGAACCGCTTGTGTGCTGTTTGGTGCGAAGTACACTACGTTCCGCCGGAACTTCTCGATGACGGCGACATCTCCCTGACTTCCCGCCATGTCCTCCCACAATCCCGTCTGGCCCGATCCAGACACGACCATAATCCGGATGCCGGGCTTGAGGAGGTCTGGAAAGTCCGCAATGTGCTGCGGATTCCCCGGCCGGACCAACAACGCCGAGGGACGCACGTACAGCGGAGTGACGGTGTCGCCCTCGATGTGTAGAGCCTCTGTTGCCAGGAACTCCGACATCATGAAGCCCGCGCTGGCAAAGACCACGTCTGCCTCCTTGGCAGCGCGGTCCAGCCACTGCGGTGGAGGGCCATCCGTCACGTCAACTTTCACCCCGTGAATCTTTGAAAACTCCGCTGCTGCCTGATGGACGGGAAATGAAGGGCCTTCGGAACAGAAGACCCGCACAGAATCCTCGGCCCACGCCCGATTCCCAACCAACGACAGACCGACAAGGAAGAAAACAACAACCAACTTCGTAACCCAGTACTTAGACATTGGTGCCTCCACTTGCGAATCGATTTGTCAACTACACCTACCGGGGAGGTTGCCCGGTGCCGATTTCATCGTACACCTGGGTTTTCTCTATGTCTCTAGGTTCTTACAAATTAAGTGGCAGTTACCGCAAGTCTCTCAAGCGGTTCTTCTGCAAGCGAATGACGGTGTCTGGTTTGACTACCACGAGGGCTGGTCGCCAGTTCGACAGGACGTTGGTGAGCGGATTCACCGTGGAAGACGAATGTTCGGGATGATGCTGATGAACAGTGCAAATCAGGAGGCATTGTGTTTCAGAGCCATTTGGACATGACGCAGCGGAAGCCAGTGACGTAGTCGAAGACCGACGACGGGTTGACGAGGAAGCGATACGACAAGCGGAGGAAGCTGACGTGGGTGGCGAAGCTGCCGCCGCGTGTCGATTTGCCGGCACCGCTGGTTGGACCTTTCGGATTCTTTTCTGGCGACTTGGAATAGTAGTTCTTGCCATACCTGTCAGCGACCCACTCCCGCACATTGCCCGCCATGTCATAAAGACCCCAGGCGTTGGGGCGCTTCTGGGCCACCGGATGCGTCTGTTCACCGCTGTTTGCTTCGTACCATGCAATGGTCCCCGGACACGATTCATC
>CALFHQ010000002.1 GCA_937876385.1 uncultured Pseudomonadota bacterium | reverse complement strand
GGGGCGACCCTATGTGGTCGCCCGTCGTCGGCTGACCCTGACACGGGCGATGCCGAAACCAGCACACCCACAATCGTCTCTTCAGCAACGCACCCCGCCCCCGCTCACGGCCACATCGTGGCAGAGCTGGGATGCTCGTAGAGTTGTTCCCAGTGGGCGTCTACGGTTTGGGTGGATTCTTCCAGGTTGCCCACTCGGTTTTCAATTCGAAGCGCTGTATCCGGCATGCGTGTGGTGGCAAAGGAGTTCACGAAGTACCCTTCCTCAAGCGTTGTGACTACGTTGCTGGGGTTCACACAAACCAGGGGGGTCGCCGGGCCCCAGGGACAAACGGTGGCCTCTATGTCCAAGTCTCCAAAATCGAATTGGCCGCAGGGTTGGAAAGAATTCGAGTCCTCCACGGGATAACTCCCACGAAGTTGAAAACGCATTGTCGTCTCAGGAGGGATGACGCACGGAGAGAACTCATCCGTCGTGCACACCGCTTCAGTGTACTGAGCGATGAAGCGATGTCCCACCGGGTTGTCCTGGACGTTGAACAAGATAACGTCTTCTTCCAAAGGCGCCGTCGAACACTGCGATCCGGTGAGCTCTGCGTCGTCGAAACAGGTAGAGGTGGGGCACTTGGTGCTGTCAAAGAAGGGGATCAGGATGGCGTCAAAGTAGAAATGGCGAAGTTGAACCCATACCCACTCCAAAGGGCTCTCCTCCACGGTGACAGCCACGGGAAAGGGGAAAGGGTTGCGGCAGTTCCATTCACGAAGAGTGGCCCCGACGTTGATGATGCCGAAGATGTCCGGGTTCATGATTCCCAGCGCCCGGGCGATGTGGTCTGGCCCAGAGGCGTAAGGGGAAACGGGGTCGAAGTAGAGACCGGGAACGATAAAATGAACGTCCATGTTCAAAGTCACGGTGCTGACGTTGCCCGCGACGTCGGTGGCGACAACTTCGATGGTGTCGGGGACCCCATCCTCGGTCAGCTCTCCATTTGCGAGCTGCTCTGGGGTCCACAGGACGGGCAAGACCGGGAACTCGATGAGTTCGCTTCCTTCCACAGTGGGCGATGTAAAGGTCTCTACGCTCACCTCGACGTCGTCTCGCAGACGCCGGACAACAACCTCCACGGGTGCCTCACTGTCGTCAGTGATTTCAAAGCGCAGCATCGGGGTGAAACTCCCCTCGGGGTCAAGGTCCGATGCCAGAATCCCCAGGTTCTGCATGATGAGACAGCGCAGAGTGCAACTGTCTGGACCCAGGGCCAGTTCTTCGGTGCCGTCAAGGCCCAGGGATAGTTCCAGGGTATACGGATCGTACTCGAGGGAGGCGGTGGTGGGGTCGATGTATGTAGTCTTGACGTGGGAAAGGGTAGGGGGTGTGTAGTCGGGAATGAGTGTGATGACCTGGGGTCCATCACTGTTCCCCGCCTGATCAATGGCCGTGACGGAGACCGTTGGATTTCCTTGAGTGGAAGCGATGTCGGGGCACGTCAAAGTCAACTGCCAGCCCCCCGAGTCCATGGCCTCGACCACTGTGTCGCAAGCGCTGCTTTCGGCCACGACGCTCTCAAAGGGACACGACGGGTCATCCTGCGAAATGGTGATGACCTGTGGGTGAGGGCCCGCAAACAGCGTCTCCGGCAACTCCAGAGTGGGTGCGTTGAAGTCGTACTTGAAGGAACCACTAATAGACGTGGAATTGCCCGCTGTGTCCACCGCCGTCACCGACACCGACCCGGCGAAATACCCCAATACATCCACCAGATTCACCGAGTATGTGCCCTTCTCACTCCACTGAGCTACCACCTCATCGCTGCCTTGAACTCGAACTTCGATAAGGGAAATCTTGTGGTTGTCCGACACCGTGAAGGTCAAATTGGGGGCGGAGTCTCCAAAACAGAAGCGATCCTCCATCTCCACAACCGGGGGAACCTCATCCACCACCCAGACCCCCGCAAAGGCAGCACGATTGTGACATTGATCCACTACTTCCACTTGCCAGATGTCCCACGGGGCCAGGTCGCTCAAGTTGCAATTCCACTCGTCCAACGAGGCGTGGGTGCAAGGATGAGACTCGTCGTTGGCCAGCAGGGTCACCGCTACGTCGCTTCCATTCTGGTCTGTCGCCCGGAATTGGGCGGGGCGGTCAACGCTGGAGAAGGCACCCCCCGGTGTGGGGTAAATCTGAGTCGCCATGGGGGGAAGGGTGTCGATGGTGAAGGTTCGACGCACAACGGTCTCGTGTCCCGCCGCGTCCTTTACCGACACCTCGAAGTCGAGGGTATCGGCAAAGGAGAAAGCCTCTTGAGGATCCACCGTGAGGAGCCACTCTGTGGCGTCGCCATCATCGAAAACCTTCAAGAAAGGCGCTTCCACCAACGGATTCACCAACTCCACCGACTCCAATGACTTGTCTTCTTCTACCCGCACTCGAAGGGAGAACGGGTCGCACAGGAGGGAATCTGCATCGGGAGTCGGGGGCACGAAGGTCACCACGGGGGCGCCCAAGTCCAGGGGGATGACGGGGGCGCCGGAGGGATACAACGGTCCTCGGTCTTCCCCCCAGTTCTCCAAGAGACCCCCACTCCCGTTGAGGTCCGATGGCATCAGTCCACAGCCATTCTTCTCTGATTCCAGGAAGACCAGCAGAGCCTCTACCAGCAAGCTGCGAGTCCAGTTGGCATCCAACTCCTGTCCCCCGCACGACAGGACAATGGTCTCCCCGGTGCGTGGGTCCAAACGAATCCCGTCGAACTGCCCGTCGTCCAGGTCTCGAGCCAGGGCGCTGATGACGTGAAACACCGTGGCATCGTCTCCAGGCAGCGCTAGTGCGAATTGGAAGAGGGCGATGTTGGCAAGAGAAATGGCGCTTCGGGAAGACTGAACGGGGATGCTCTCACGGGTGGCGTCAGCGCACGACTGGTAGGGAATCATTGGAGGAATCGGGCGACGAAGATGGTCACCAATTCGAATGTTGGCCAGGGTCACGGCACCGGCGAGGGTTGGGGAGCCCAGTCCCAATGACGGTCCGTACTCGTGAAGCGCCATGGCCAAATGGGTGGACAAGGTGCTGAATCCATCAACCATGATCTGGCGAGACGAAAACACATCAATGGCTTCCAGAGAGAGGCCGTCCGGCATAGACAACTCTTCTCCGGTGATGGGGTTTTGAAGGGTCCCTCGGGTAACCTTCAGCCAGAGGACGTCCCCGGCTTTCAACGAGGTACCTTCCACAGAAAAGTCCCCCGTGGGTCCGGTTTGGGTCTCTCCCAACAGCTCCCATTGGGTGTCGACATAGCGGTAGACCTGAACATCGGCGTCAACCAACGCAGTAGGAATGGCAACAGTCCCCTCAACAACAAGCACCGAGCCGTCATTCTGCGAAGGCGTCTGCTGGTTGGAATCGCATCCGCACAACATCACAAAGGAAGCAAGGAGTGTCACAGTCAGGCGCAACCAGTTCATCATCGCATCGTCCCGTTTGGTAATAGTGTTACGCCATCTTTTATAGCGTGAGGGGCTGGTTGGATTCAAGAAAAAGGGAAAGGGGATTCGGGGAAGTTTGCTGGGATGATCGCTGGGTGACTGGACCCTGTTTAGAAGTGGATCTGGAAGTTGGCTTCCACATCAATGAGACTCATGAAAACATCTTCTTCTGCGGTGTACCAGGAGGTCTCATTTTGCATGCTGACCCCTTTGTACAGGGTGCGCAGCCCCAGTGTGATGAGGGGGCTCAGGCGGAAATCGACTCCAGCGCCGACGTGAAATCCAAATCCTTGCAGTTGCTTTTCAGCATAGCCCTCTTTGAAAAACATGTAGCCACCCACTCCGGTTTGAACGAAGGGCTCGATGAGGCGACTGTTTGGAAAGACGAAGACTCTTCCGTCCAACGTCACGGCATTCAAAATGCCGGAGTCATAGTCAGCGCCGATTGTCTCCCCCGTGGCATGCATCGTTCCCATGACACCCAACTCCAGGGCGAAGTACCGGTTGAAGCGCATTCCGGCAAAGAGGTTCAGGCCACCACCAGACTCGAGCAAGCGGGAGAGTCCGTTGTCCGTCTCGGTGGTGATGTTGGCCACCGCGCCCAATCCCAGGTAGAACCCCTCTCGATCGTCTTGCCAGAAGTGGCGAGGGCGTCTCTCCTCATCGTACTCTCGGGTGCGAAACGGGCGGTCGTCGGTTCTGCGATTTTGCGCCGAGGCGGTTCCCGGCCAGGAAGCCAGGGCAAGTGCCAGGGCGAAGAGCAGGAGTATGGAGCGCTTCATCATGTTCAACCTCTCGAGGAGCTGAGCTATGGGGTGCAAAACAAAAACAATCGGGCGACTGACGCAGCCATTCATCTTCTATTCAAATATTCCACTCTCTTTTTTTCGCAAGGCAAGAAAAAAGAGTGCGACCAGGAGGAGCAGGGCTCCCTGGGCTGGGTCGGTTCCACCCACCGGTCCAGTCGAGCAACCCCCGCCACCCTTTTGAGGGGGGGGCGCCAGGTCACTGTCTGGCTGGTTCGTCTCGGATGCAGTGGCCATGTCCTCGGTCAAGGGCACATCCGGAGAAACGATGTCTTCCGGCTCTTCGGGAGGGGAAGATGGGGATTCACAAATGCCCTCCACGCAGTCGCTGTCGATACACTGCTCGTCAAAGTGGCAGTCGGCGCCCAACTCTACGGAATCCGAAGCGGGGAGGCACAGGGGACCGTACGGGGTGTCGAGGTGACACTCGTAACCCGGGTCGCACGTCCCCAAAACGCATGGATTGCGGCACAAAGAGGGGCCCTCCTGACTCCAGCAGATCTGGCTTGTGCACTCGGTGCTGGAATAGCAGGGTGCATCCGTGGCTTCCAACTCAGGCATGCAGATTCCCAGATCCGGTCCTTCAAAGAAGATGCACAAAGTTCCAGCAGCGCAGCCCGAAGGGTCGGTGCATGTGTTCCTGCAGAACTTCAGGGACGCTCCAGGGATAGGGGCGCAATAGCCGCTTGCACATTCGTGGTGATGGGTACAGGGGGAGTCGTCCGACAACGGCTCGTCGGGGGTGTCCAGGCAAGCGCCGCCACCGTGGCCGTCGTTGACGCAGAGCTGAGTCGTAAGGCAGAACCCAACCCCCGGTGTGCAAGGCTTCCGGCAGGTGGAGGTATCCGTCTCCTTGTCGAAGAAACAATACCCGCTGTCACACTCCCAATCCAAAGAGCAGGTCATCCCGGTTCCCTTGTGGGGGAGGGAGGTCGTGGGAACGCACCCTCCCTGGGAACCCAATTCGTCCCACGGGGCCGGAACGCACAGGCTTCCTGAAGGGCACTCGTCTCCCCCCATGGTGCACGGCAGGCGGCAGGCAGTCTCTTCCGTGTTCGGGGTGGGAAAGCAGTACTGAGACTGGCACTGTATCGCTTGCTCGCAAGCCTCCCCCAGCTCCCGGTCTCCGAACTTTCCGGGGAAGCAGGCCCCTTCAGGGTCAAGGGCGATATCGCTCTCCATGCAAACGTACCCGTCGGGGCAGTCGGCAGGGCTACCAATGCCGGTGCAGGTGGAGGTGCAGAAGTTGCCCGAGTACCATGTCTGGCAAACCAGCGAGTCGTTGCAGTCGAGGTTCGTCCAGCACAAGTCTCCCTGGTTTCCATCACCCATGGAGCCGATCTCAACGCAAATTCCCTCGCTTCCAAAGTTCATGTCGGCGCACTGATACCCCGTGGGGCAATCGGATGCATCCAGCGGGCACCACCG
>CALFHQ010000001.1 GCA_937876385.1 uncultured Pseudomonadota bacterium | reverse complement strand
ACTCCCTGGCCATCCTGCCCGTGGTCAATGCCTTCATGTTCCTGTTCAACGGCATCGCCATTTCCACCCAGGAGGTGGTGGTCGCCCGCTACGGCAATCACCCTCTAGAAGACCTTCGAATTCGAAATATCACGCTGGTGCTGGCCACGGCACTGAGCGGCCTGATGTTCCTGGTAGCCTTCACTCCTTTGGTCGGCGGTTGGTATCGCACCGTGTCCGGGCTCTCTGAAGAATTGGCGGCGTTTGCCATGTGGCCCACCCGAATCATCGCCATCGTCCCCGCCTTGACGGTGTGGATCTCCCGGCAGCGGGGAATCCTCGTGAATCGCGGTCAAACCCGACCCATCGGGGTTGCCACCGGTATCGAGGTGGCGACCATCGTCATCGCCCTGGCCTTCTTCATTCACGGAGAGGCATGGAGCGGCGCCATTGCCGCTGCCACCGCTTTGGTCATGGGCAAAATCGTAGACAACTTCTATATGTTTCCGTGGGTTCTTCGTTTCGAGAGGAAGTCTCGCAAAGGCCTTCACACACTGTCTTGTTGATTGTCGCTGAAACAGGGTCCAGTCAGCCAGAGAGCGCCCCGAAGGCAAGGAAGCCGGTGCACATGGCGGCGGAGGCGTACATTTGGTACTTCGAGCACGCCATCAGCCGACTGACGAAGCCTGCGGGGATGATCGCTGGTTGAGATGACCCTGTTTACCGGATGCTGCCAACTGGCAGCGATTAGTTGCTTCACCCACTGCTTTCGACGACTCGAATCTTCGCCGCATCTGCAACGTTCCAGTACCCTTTGACTCCGACGTTCACATCAAACTGCACGTTTCGAGAGACAGGGTGAATGTACCCGTTAAGAAGATCCACCCACACCAAAGACCCGTTGAACTGGTCATGGGGATCGTTGCCGTAGGAGCTGGTCAGCGAATAGAACTTCTCGGGATAGTTGTCGATGATCCCCGCGGTCTCCACAACCCGGTACAAAGGAATGAGTTGTTCTCCGTTGAACTCCACCGTCGCCATGGCTCCCAATGGGACCTCTTCCTGGTTCAAGAAGGTGTCCGTCTCTTCCTCCACAACGACGCTTCCACTTTCGGTCTTCGGATCCAGATAGAGAACCTGCGCCAGGCGCTCGAAGCCCCACAGCGGGTCAATCTCCTCGCCCCCGGGCCAGGACACCTTGCGGGTCATGAGATCGACATTCATGATCTGAAGCTTGCCATAGGACAACGGTCCCAACTGCCCGTCGTATGCGGGGTTGAAGCCATCATTGGCGACCAGTTCGAAGAGATAAATCTGGGGGGAGTTCATGGCGCTTTTGACAATCTGGTCCATGGAAACCACGAGACGCCCGTTGGATGGATAGGCGGGGAGGAACCGCAAGTCCACGTCGATGGCGTGTTCCTGCTCTCCGACGGTGACGATGGAGCCGTGGGACTCCTGGTCAAAGGCGTAGATGAAAGCCACATCGGGAACCTCGAAGTAGCCCGAGGCCTCCACCGACTCGTCAAAATAGATGGAGCCTTTCTCGAGATTCACCCACCCTTTGGGGATGGATTCTCCCGGCAACGGCACATGGGAACGGCAGTTGGCGGCCAAAGCAGGACGGTACCCTGCGTCGGATTCGAAATCAAAGACCAAGGCAGGCACCTCAACGGGAAGCTCGGCTTCCTTCAACACGGCGGACAGCGGAATCATCCAGATGCCGTTGACCTCCTGCACCTCGATCCCTTCAAAGGAGACGGGATATTCCAATCCGTCGTAAACCACCGTGACTCCCTCAATGGTGATTTCACGAGCGTCCCCCTGGGAGTCCCCGTCAGCGTTTCCTCCGGAACCACACGCAACCAGCAAGGCCGCAACAGAGGCCAGCAACACGGTGCGAAATCTACTCATTATTTTTCCCCTGAAAAAAGGGTGACCACCCCCAAACTCCCCACTCGATGGCTCATAGACTACCATGGCGGAAGGGCGGGTCGAAAGGGTTTTCGGCGAGACGGTGTCAGCGCTCCGTGTCCGGCACGAGGATGATGGTTTCCAGGGGGGAGAGCTTCCAGGCAGAGGCCACCCCGAA